>CALVIY010000021.1 GCA_944331955.1 uncultured Bacilli bacterium | reverse complement strand
TTTTTAGTTGATACCGTATGGTAAACCCCCATAATACTTCGGAAGAAAATAGATAGATAAATAGTAATTTGAAAGTGTGGTGTATATATGAACTTATTTAAAAAATTCCCCTTTAAAGATAAGCCAAATACTGCTGTTATTACCTGTGTTCATATACTCAATGAAAAGCAACCTATATTATATGTTAGTCATGATGCTGATGACGGATGCTGGCAATTCCTATGTGGTAGAGAACACAGCGTTGAAGAATCAAAAATAGTTGCATTAGAAGAAATATATGAAATGGATAAATCAATAAAAAAATAGCAAATTTGGATTATGGAAAAAAAGCATATAGAAAAGATAAAAATAGTAAGTGGTCTATTCAATAAATTACAATTTAGTGATTTGTTTAATAAATAGTAATTTGTAAGGAGGTATTGTATGTTAATTACAGGAATTTTAATTACAATAGTTGCATTTTTTATGATTTTAGTTCCTCAATTTTTTATGGGACTTAAAAGTCCTAGAATACCAGATAAATTATTAAAAAATCCTAAAATGAAAATTGTTCTTAGAATATGGGGCAGCATTTTTGTAATAGTAGGAATTTTATTAATTGTTTTCTCAATTATTTAATAGCAAATTACAATTTAGTGATTTGTTTAATAAATAGTAATTTGTAAAATTAAACCTTTGGTGTGTGTTAAAAATAGAAAATAAAATATATAATTCAGATATTGGAGGAGTTTATTATGAATCAAGAAAAAATTGGGAAATTTATTTCAGTATCAAGAAAGAATAAAGATTTAACACAAGAACAACTTGCAGAAAAATTAGGAGTTAGTATAAATGCGGTAAGCAAGTGGGAACGAGGGTTAAATCTACCAGATGTTTCATTAATGAAAACATTGTGTAATATATTAGATATAACATTAAATGAATTGTTTGCAGGTAAAAAATTAACTAATAATGAAATAATTAATAACTCAGAAAATCATATAATGGCTTTAATGATGTCTTTAAAACAGTTAAAAATTGTTGAAATATTTACTCAAATTCTAATTGGTATAGGAATCGTTTTAGCAATATCATCTGGATTTATATTAACAAAACTAAACCAAAAAATTGTATTTATTATAATAGGATTATTCATCTGGTGGTTTGGATTATTTTTAAAAGTTAAAATTAGAAAGACAATTAATAAGTTGGAAAACTAAAGATTAAAATGAGATTGGAGATGTAATGATGAAATTATTTAATATGTCAAAGAAAAATAGTGAGATTAAAAATGAATGAAACAGAATATATTGTTTGTCCTCGTTGTAAACAGGAAGTTTTTAAAGAAGCAATAGTATGTCCATTTTGCAAGTTTGGTATTTTAGCCTATGTTAATGGAGATATTGATAAAAATGGAGATGCAGTAAAAAAATTAAATAAAAAGAAATAAATTACAATTTGTCGCTAGAAAGAAAGAGATAAAAATTATATGAAGAAAGAAAATATTTACAAATTCTTATATGTTGTATCAATATTTTTAATTATTGGTTTCGCAATTAGATTAGGAGTAGATTATTCTAAATATAACACACATAGCAATTCGGCACCATTTTATGCCTTTATTATTGAAAGAATAGTTGAATTTATAATACCAAGTATTATAGTGTTTATTATAGGAAAGGTAATGAAGAAAAAATATACAAAGTAATTGCTAAATTACAATTTATAGAGTAGATTAATGTCTACTTTTTCTTTTGGTTAAAAAGTATGATATAATGAAATAGATTTTATGTGAGGAAGTGATTTATATGTCAAATGATAATAAAAAAGAGGGGGGTTACAAAATCGGTATCAACTGGGCGATACGGATTTAAGAAAAACCATCTCTAAACCCTTATAAAATAAAGGAATTAGAAAAATGAGTTTTTACACATTTTAATTGTTTTTATAGAAAGGATTATATTATAATATGAAAGAAACCATTCTTATTAAGAAAAATAATGATTATGAATTAATAGATATTGAAAGTATTTATAAAGATATTAAAGAAAAAATAATAACTGCTCGTACAAAAATGTTAAAGCATATTGATACAACAATGATAGAAGTTTATTGGTATGTTGGGAAAGTTACATACGAGCTATCTGAAAATAGTACAAAAGCTAGTTATGGTAAGAAAATTGTAGATGCATTGTCTGCTCGACTAACAAATGAATTTGGAAGCGGATTTTCTCCAGTTAGTCTTAGGAGAATGAGAAAGTTTTATCAACTATATCCAATTTGGTCGGCAGTGCCGACTGAATTAAGTTGGTCTCATTTTCAAGAATTAATTAAAGTGGATAGGAAAGAAGAAAGAGAATTTTATGAAAAGGAAGCTATTAAATCTAATTGGGGCTATAGAGAACTTAGTAGGCAAATTAATACAAAACTTTATGACAGATATTTAATATCACCAGATAAGGGAAAAATTTTAGAGGATGCTAAAGTAGGAAAAATAGAAAAGCAACCGGAAGAATTGTTAAAAACACCTTATATTTTCGAGTTTGCTGGTTTAAAAGAAAACAAAAATTATTTAGAAACTGATTTAGAAAGAGCTCTATTATCTCATTTAACAGAATTCTTGTTAGAATTAGGCAGAGGATTTTCATTTGTTGCTAATCAACAACGTATAAAAATAGGAGCAGAATACTATTATCCAGATTTAATATTTTATAATAGATTAGCTAAATGCTTTGTTATAATAGATTTGAAAATTGGCAAATTAACACATCAGGATATCGGACAAATGCAGATGTATGTTAATTATTATAAAAAGACACAAATGATTGAAGGAGAAAATGATCCTATTGGAATTTTATTGTGTGCAGATAAAGATGATGCAGTTGTAGAAATGACTTTAGGTGATAATGTAAAGAATGTATATGCTTCTAAATATTTAACTTACTTACCAACTAAAGAAGAATTAATAAGAATTATTAAAGATGAAAAAGAATTATATGAGTTAGCACAAGAAAATGCAGAATAGAGGATGTGAAAGTTATGAATAAAAATGATAATCAAAAAGGGTTTTCTTCTGGTCGTATCGCCTGGTATCCAGGTCATATGGCTAAAACAAAAAGAGAAATAAGAGAAAAAATTAACCTAATAGATATAATTTATGAAGTAATTGATGCAAGAATGCCTATATCATCTAAAATTAAAGATATAGATGACTTAATTAAAGATAAGCCTAGAATATTAATAATGACTAAGTATGATTTATGTGATAAAAAAGAGACTGATAAATTTATTAGTTATTATGAGTCTCTTGGCTATAAAGTAGTACCAGTTGATCTTGCCAATAATAAAAATGTTAAGAAAGTATTAAGCTTAAGCGAAAGCGTTAGTAAAGAACTTAATGAAAAAAGAAAATCTAAAGGTCTAAAACCTCGTAACTTAAGAGCCTTAATTATAGGTATACCTAATGTTGGAAAGAGTACTTTAATTAATAGATTAGTAGGGAAGAAGGTAGCAGGTGTTGGTAATAAGCCAGGTTTTACTAAGAGTCTTTCTTGGATTAGACTTAATAAAGACATAGATTTATTAGACTCTCCTGGTATTTTATGGCCTAAATTAGAAGATCAATATGAAGCAAGGATACTTGCTATATTCTCATCTATTAAAGAAGAAATACTTAATAAAGAAGATTTAGCACTTTTTGCCATAGATATCCTAACTAAACTATATAAAGATAAGTTAGAAAGTCGTTATAATATAAAGATAGAAAATATGACAAATGTTGAAATAATGGAAGAAATAGCAAAGAAAAGAGGATGTGTTACTAAAGGCAATATTACTGACTATGAGAGAATATCTTCTATTATTTTAAATGATATTAAAAACAATGCTTTTAAAGAAATAACTTTAGATAGAATAGAAAAAGACTAGAACGAATGGGGTATTCTAGTCTTTTGGGGGAGATGATCTTTGAAAGGAAATGTTTATTATGATTTTAAAAAGGAGTGTATCTTATTAAAACACCAAGATTCAAACATTAGAAAAAATTTGCTGTGCAGATAAATAATTCACAATAAACATTTTCTCCTTTCGCTATCACTATAACAGATAGATAAATTCTTTGCAAAAAGTGAATTTTCAAAATCTAGACCAAAAATAGAGTAAAAATTGCCTAAAAAAGCCGGTTCTCACTAAAATTCAAGTAAAAAATGCCCCAAATTTTCAAAATTCATACTTTTTTAAAAAATATATAAAAAAAGAAATGTGCGTGTACACTATCCACATTTCTTTATTTTTCCATAGCATTTACTGCTTTAGTAAGTCTTGATTTTAATCTAGCAGCTTTATTTTTATGAACTAAACCACTAGTACAAGCTTTATCAACTCTTTGTAATGCAATATTTAACTTATTAGCTGCTTCTTCTTTATTACCAGCATTAACTGCTTTCTCACAATTTTTAACAGCAGTTCTCATACTTGATTTAACTAAAGTATTAACATCTGCTTTTCTTGCATTACTACGTACTCTTTTCTTAGCACTTCTAATATTTGGCATGTTTTTCACCTCACTTTTGTAAACAATCTAATTTTACCAAATTATAGTATATTTTGCAAATATTTTCTTTAATTTTGTTAATAATATAAAAAGAAAGGAAAATTAGTGATTAATATGCATGAAATTGATTTAAGTAAATATAAAATTAGAACCGATCTAATAGTTGAACATATTAGTAATTTTAAAGAATATGAAAGGCATGAAGAATTATATAAAGATATTAAAATAGAAACCATTACTTTAGATAAAGACAGTGCTAAACTTATATCCAAAAAAGAAGGAATTTATAAGACTATATATTTTGATGATGCAACAGATGAAAATAATTTTAATGATTTATTGCATGCTACAACTATTGTCTTAAAAGATTTATTAAAAAGTATTGATATAAAAAATGATGACAATCCCTTAATAGTAGGACTTGGTAATAGAAAAGCAACACCTGATGCCTTAGGACCACTTACGGTAGATTCTATTAAAATAACAAGGCAGATAGTAGAGTTAGGATTGCCATTAGATCCTAAATATAGAGTTATTTCTTCTTTAGTACCAGGAGTTATGGGTACAACCGGAATAGAAACAAAAGAAATAATAGAAGGAGTAATAGAAAAAACAAAACCAGATTTTCTAATAGTAATAGATGCCCTTGCTGCCTCAAGCCTTGAACGTATCAATAAAACAATTCAGATAACAGATACAGGAATACACCCAGGAAGTGGTCTTCTAAACAATCGTTTTGAAATAAGTAAAGAAACCTTAGGTATCCCTGTAATCGCTATTGGTATTCCCACCGTTGTAGATGCCACAACAATAGTTAGTAATACAATTAATTATATTTTTAGACACTTCTCTTATGAAAAAGAAAACATTAATAACAATAAACTAAAACTAGTTCCTCAGTTTAATAGAAATTATAAAAATCATGATAAAACTTTAAACAAAAAAGAGAAAAAAGAAGTAATGGGTCTAATAGGTGACCTTTCTGAAGAAGAGATTAAAACCTTAATAACAGAAGTCCTAACCCCTTTAGGTTACAATCTTTTAGTAACACCTAAAGAAATAGACTTTGTTATAGAAAAGTTAAGCCTTCTTTTATCTAAAGCTTTAAATAAAAGTTTAGAATTAAACTAATTCGACATAATTTTAATAACTCTTTTATTACTATGTAATAAAGGAGATTTTTTATGAAGAAAAAGTTTATATCAAAGAAGAAAAAAACTAAGAAAATAAAACCTAAAATAATATTATTCTTTATTATGATTTTTTCTTCATTTATATTAACCATTAAAACCTTATCAAAATATAATTTACCAAGAGCAAACAGTGATTTAGTTAATTTTCTAATAGAGAATAATAATCCCTTTATTGTTAACAGTAAATCAAATTACAGTTACTTCCATCAAATTATGACGAAACTAATAGACTTAGATTTTAAAAATCCTATATCTATATTAGATACTAATTTTAAAGGTTTAACTAAAGAAGTGAAAGTAACAAACAAAGAAGTAAAAAAAGTAAATAATGATAATGTTGTTAATGAAAAAGAACCAACTATTTATCTATATAATTCCCATGATACAGAAGAGTATAAACCTTCATCCTTTGCAGAGTATAGTGTTATGCCAACAGTTAAATTATCTGATTATGTCTTAAAAGAAAAGTTAGAATCTAATGGCTTTAGTGTTTTAATAGAAGAGACTACTATAAGTAGTATTAGAAGTAGCCTAGGGCTTAATTATGCTGGAAGTTATGCTGCTAGCAGAGTTTTAATGGAACAAGCGAAAGAAAATTATCCAAGTTTAATATATTTTATAGACTTACATAGAGATTCCCTATCTCATGATAAGACAACTTTAACTTATAACGATAAGAATTATGCTAAAGTAATGTTTTTAGTAGGATTAGAAAATCCTAATTATGGGGGTAATTTAGACTTTAGTAAAAAAATAAGTGATTTAATAAATACTAAAATACCAGGACTATCCAAAGGAATATATGAAAAAGAAGGTGAAGGAGTAAATGGTATTTATAATCAAGATTTTTCTAATAGAACAATTTTAATTGAAATAGGTGGACCAGAAAACACCATTGATGAAGTCTATGAAACACTTTTAGTATTAAGTGAAGTTCTAACAGAGGTGATAAATAGTGACCAAAACTAATTTAGCAAGACTTATTGTTTTAATATTAGTATTTCTTTTCTTTGTTCTATATTTCATGCAAGCATCAGGTTATAATGAGTATACTAGAAATAGAGAAAATATGTTAACAGAAGAACAAATAAAAGAATATGAAGAAGATATAGAGGAAGGTAAAGATGTAACAATAAAAGATTATCTTAATAAAGATAAAGTTAACTATGATAATAAGGTATCAGACTTAGGTTTAGATTTATCTTATTTAATTGAGACAACATTTAATAAAGGAATGAATGCCTTCTTTAATATGTTAAATGAAGCAGTATCATCTTAAAAAATAAAAATTATATGAATTTTTAAAATTCAAGCTAATTTATCATTGAATATTGAAGAAAATAGGTGTTTTGAAGTAATTTTCCACCTGTTTTTCTTTTGAATTTTCAATTTTCCCTTTTTGATTTAATTATTTTCTTATGATAGAGTGTAATCACTTTCTGGAAAGTATGTAATTAAGAAAGGAGAATTTGTAATGTACACAGGATATAGCGAAGAATTTTTAGAAAAAATGATAAATTTAAAAGAAGCGATAGAATTAAGAGAAAAACTTATAAGAAAAGGAGAAGTATTGCCTGCTACAGAGGATATTATCTTTAAGAATTTGATTATGAGAAGTCGCGAATTTTTAATTATAATTTTAGAACATTTTTTAGGTATTGATAAAGAAATAATAAGAAAGAATCTGCATTTAGAAAATACAACTTTACCTGTAAGTAATGCTAAAGAAAAGAAGAAAGTTACAGATATAATTGTTAGAGTTGAAAAGAATGTAGTCAATTTAGAAATGAATGCCAGTTATTATAAAGGATTAATAAATAGGAATATTGATTATATTTTAAAAGGTAAAACTGAAGCGAACTTTAGTGGAGAAAATTATGATGATAATTATATAGGTATCCAGATAAACTTTGATTTAGATTGGCAGTATGATGATAGAGAAATAATAAAGTTTGTATTAATGGATCCAGAACGCGGAATTATTCTTTCAGAAAATCTTATAATATACAATATTAATCTTTTAAAATTCAGGGAAAAATATTATAATAATGTTGAGTTAAGTGAGTTTGAAAGGGCTATAACTTTACTAACTTTGACAAAACGAGAAGATATAGAAAAGATTAGTGAAGGAGTTGAAGGATTAATGGAAGCGAAAGAAGAAATAAAAAAACTATCTAATAATTTAGGAATAATTGGTGTATATGATTATGAAAAACACAAAGAATGGGAATGGAAGCAGAAAGCGAAAGAATATGTTAAAGATGATTTAGCACTAATAGATTCTTTAAAAGAAGAGAATGATTTAATTATGAAACAAATTGAAGAAGGTAAGAAGTTTATTGAAGAAGAAAAGAAATCTCTTGAGGAAGGACAAAAATCTCTTGAGAAAAGACAAAAATCTTTTGAAGAAGGAAAGAAGTCTTTTGAGAAAGAGAAGAACTCTTTTGAGAAAGAGAAAAAAGCTCTTGCAAAGAGAATGTTAGAAATAAATTTATCTACCAGTGATATTATTAAAACAACAGGTTTATCTAAAAAAGAAATAGAAGAGTTAAAAAACTTGTAAAAATATGATAATATAGTAACTATGTTACTATATTTTTAAGTAGGTGATAGAAGTGAAACAAGAAAACATTCGTAATTTTTCAATAATCGCTCATATAGACCATGGTAAAAGTACTTTAGCAGATAGAATTTTAGAAGAGACTAAAGCAGTTACAGAGCGAGAAATGAAAGAACAATTATTAGATTCTATGGATATAGAAAGAGAACGCGGTATTACTATTAAATTAAATGCTGTATCTATTAATTATTTATATAATAATGAGACATACTTATTAAACTTGATAGATACTCCAGGGCATGTTGACTTTTCATATGAAGTTAATCGTTCTCTAGCAAGCTGTGAAGGTGCTATTTTAGTAGTAGATGCAACCCAAGGAATAGAAGCACAAACTCTTGCAAACCTTTATCTTGCACTTGATAATAACTTAACTATTATACCTGTTATTAATAAAATAGATTTACCTAGTTCTGATATTCCTAAAGTAACAGAAGAACTTACAAACTTAGGATTCGATGAAGAAGAAATTATTTTAACTAGTGCCAAAACAGGAGAGGGTATAAAAGAATTATTAGATGCTATTATAACTAAAATTCCTGCTCCTAAAGGTAATAGTGATAAACCTTTACAAGGATTAATATTTGATAGTATTTATGATTCATATAGAGGCGTTTTAACAGCAGTTCGTATCTTTAATGGTAGTGTCAAAAAAGGTGATACCATCTATATGCTAGAAAGCAAAGCTAGTTATGAAGTATTATCTATTCTAAAAAACACTCCTAAAGAAGTAGAAGTAAATTCTCTAAATACAGGAGAAGTAGGTTATATCTATGCTTCTATTAAAAGTATTAGTGATGTTCATGTTGGAGATACTATCACATTAAATTCTACTAAAGAAAAGATAGAAGCGCTACCAGGATATAAAAAGTTAAAAAGTGTTGTTTACTGTGGTCTTTATCCTCTTGAAACTAACCAGTTTGAAGATTTAAGAGAAGCTCTTGCCAAGTTAAAACTAAATGATGCTGCCCTAATCTATGAGCCAGAAACATCAGTTGCCTTAGGCTTTGGTTTTAGAACAGGATTTTTAGGACTATTACACATGGAAGTAACAATAGAACGTATTAAACGTGAATTTGATATCGATGTAGTTGCAACTACTCCTTCAGTTATTTATGAAGTAACCCTTACAGATGGTGAAATGATTAAAGTAGACGCTCCTAATAAAATGCCTCCTAAAGTTAAGATAAAAGAAATAAAAGAACCATTCGTCAAGACATCAATATATACACCAAAAGATTATATCGGTCCTCTAATGGAATTATGTCAAGATAAACGAGGAACATTTATTAATATGAATTATCTAGATGAAGAAAGAGTATGTCTTATCTATAAATTACCACTATCAGAAATAGTTTATGACTTCTTTGATAAATTAAAGTCAATTACTAAAGGTTATGCTTCTTTTGATTATGAAGTAATAGGGTATGAAGCAAGCGACTTAGTAAAACTAGATATATTACTAAACAGTGAAGTAGTAGATGCCCTTAGTATGATAGTTCATAAAGACTTTGCCTATAATAGAGGTAAATTAATAGTCCATAGACTAAAAGAAGTAATACCAAGACAACTGTTTGAAGTTCCTGTTCAAGCATCGATTGGTAATAAAGTAATTGCAAGATGCGATATCAAAGCCTTAAGAAAAGACGTTCTTGCTAAATGTTATGGTGGAGATATTACTCGTAAGAAAAAATTACTTGAAAAGCAAAAAGAAGGTAAAAAGAAGATGAAACAAATTGGTAGTGTTGAAGTACCACCTGATGCTTTTCTAGCTATATTAAGTACTAAAGAAAATTAGAGTTGTAATATACTCTATTTTTTGTTAGAATCTTCTAGGAGAGTGATTTAATGACTGAGTTAATTCAAGTTTTTGCAATATTCTTAGAAGGAATAATATCATTTTTTTCACCATGTGTTATTCCTCTAATTCCTTTATATATGGGCTACCTTGCTACTAATGCTAAAGAGGTAGATGAAAATGGTAATGTTACTTATAAAAAGAAAGTAGTTATAATCTATACCTTATTCTTTATTTTAGGAATATCTATGTCATTCTTTATTTTAGGTCTATCCTTTACAGGATTAGGAATGTTCTTTAAAGATAATAGAAAAATATTCTTAGAAATAGGGGGAATCTTAATCGTAATATTAGGACTATTCCAACTAGGTATATTAAAAGTAAATTTTCTAAATAAAGAAAAGAAGTTAAAGATTAATTTTAACCCTAATAAAATGACTAAGAAAACTGCTTTCCTTATGGGATTTTTATTCTCATTCGCTTGGACTCCTTGTGTAGGACCAGCTTTATCATCAACCCTAATAATGGCATCTACTGCAAGTACCGCTTTACTAGGTAATATTTTTGTCTTAGTGTATGCCCTAGGTTTCTTATTACCATTTATAATATTAGGACTATTTACAACTAAAGTCTTAAATATTATTAAAAGAAAACAAAACATCTTAAACTATGTAGTTAAAATAGGGGCCATTATCATTATAGTTATGGGTTGTTACGTATCTTACACCGGTTTTACAATGGAGCCTACTAAAGATAAAGAACCTGTAAAAAGTACAGGTAAAGTAGAACTAGCAACACCAATTAATTTTACTTTAAAAGATCAAAATAATAAAACTCATACTCTAGATGATTATATAGGTAAAACCATTGTCTTACATTTTTATGCCATAGATTGTTTTTCCTGTTTAGATGAACTACCTCATATTGAAAAGATATATAATGACTATAATCAAAATAAAGATGATGTAATTATTTTAGGAATTGCCAACACATCACGTAATCCTAAAGACGATATAATAGATTTCTTAAAAGAAAATAACTATACCTTTACATCTTTAATGGCCAAAAATAAATTATTTGATAAGTACTATATAACAACATATCCTAATACTTATATAATAAACTCTAATGGTAATATCGCTTTTACATCTTTTGGCAGTATGAGTTACGATAGTCTAAAAGAAGAAATAGAGAAAGTAAGATAATACTTTAAAAAAAAACTATTTTCCTATATACTTATTATAGAGGGATAAGTAATGAATAGTAGAATTGAATTAAATAAAGATAAACAAAAAGACATAGATAGAGAAAAACAAACAGAAAGAGTAAAAAAGGTAGTTAAGAGAATAGTAATATCTATTATTATAATCTTTTTCCTTGTCTTTTTTACATTTCTTTACATTACTAAAATAGGAACATTTTCTCTTATCGTAAATGAAAAAGCCATAGTAAATTCTAAATTACCAGAATGTTTTAGTGGCCTTAAAGTTATTCAATTTGGTGATTTACATTATAATAATAATGAAGCGTTAAAAGAGGTAGTTAATGAAATTACCAAGAGAAATCCTGATTTAATTTTATTTACAGGTGACTTATTAAGTAATGAAGATTTAACTCCAGGAAATAGAAAAAAACTAGTTAAGGAATTAAAAAAATTAGATGCAACATTAGGTAAATATGCTGTCTTAGGAGAAACTGATAATGATGATGCAGTATCTATATTAGTAGATTGTGGTTTTACCATATTAGATGATAGTAATGAACTTATCTATAATGAAAGTAATGAACCAATTATGTTAGTAGGACTAAATACTAATAATGATGTAATTAATTACGATAAAGCTTTTACTAATTATAATGAGAATACATATACAATATCAATATTTCATAAACCAGATTATATAGATGAATATATCAATAATTATAAAGTAGATTTAGCCTTAGCAGGACATTCACATTTAGGAGAAATAAGAATACCTTACTTACTTAATCTTGCAAGTAAAGATCATGCTTCTAAATATATTAATCCCTATTATAAAATAAATAATACAGAATTCTTTATAACTTCAGGAATAGGAACAGATACTTATGATGTTAGAATAAATGCAAGACCATCTATTAATTTCTTTAGACTTAGGAAAACAACTTAGTAAAGAAGTTTTCCTTTTTCTTTTTTGCATTTTTATAAATAGGAACTTTTTCTAATACTTTATTATTTAAACTAATTTTTACATTACCAACCTTACCAGCATTTATATTATCATCTATACTAGCAAGAACAGAAACATTATCTTTTTCGCTTTCAGATAAAGGATAACTAAAAGATTTTTTTATATAATATTTACTATCATCAACAATAAGGTCAAAATCATTTTTATCTAATATTTCATAATTACTATAATTATCAAAAGCATATTCAGCAAGTCTTTCATGATTGTTATATTCATCATTATCATCTAAAGTAACAATAGTAATTTCTAAATCATCTTTTTTATGAGTAGTAACTAAAGTTTTACCAGCACTAGGAGTATAACCATTTTTTCCACCAGTACAATATTTATAATCTCCTAATAATTTCATTCTATTATACCAAAGATAACTTTTACTATCTGTCTGTACACGGTATTCTTCTGTACCAATTATTTTTCTATAAGTCTCATTCTTATAAGCATATCTTGAAAGCTTTGCCATATCTCTAGCAGTAGAGTAGTTCTTAGTTTCTTCATCAAGTCCATGAGGATTACTAAAAGTAGTATTAGTCATCCCAATTTCTTTCGCTTTTTCATTCATCATCTTAACAAACTCATCTTCACTACCAGCAACAACTTTAGCAATTACAACTGAAGCATCATTACCACTTCTAAGCATAAGACCATAAAGTAAATCAATTAATTTCATCTTTTCATTTAACTCTAAATAAATACTAGTCCCATACATCTTTAATATTTCTTCTCCTGCTTTGACCTCTTTATTTAAATTGCCTTCTTCTATAGCAATAATACAAGTCATTATCTTTGTAATAGATGCGATTAATCTTTCTTCATCAGCATTATTTTCATATAAAACCCTACCACTGTTTAAATCCACAATAATACTACTTCTAGCAGTATCAAAAGTATCTTCTTCTCCTAAAACATTTAATGGAATTAAAAATAGTAACAATATAACTAATACTTTCTTCATGAAACTTCACCTAATAAAACTTATTCTAAAAAAATAAAAGTATAACTTTCTTTATTAGTTTAATAATATTAATAGTGAAAGTTGCACTGTCTAATTCAAGAAAATTGCACAATGAAATTAAAGAAAATTGCACAATGAAACTAAAGAAAGTTGCACAACAATATAAAATATGATATTATGGTAGTGAGGTGAAATGATATGGCATTAACAAAAGAAGGATATAAAGAAAGATTAATTGACAAAAAAATTGATAGATATTTAAAAATATTTGGAGCTTTAAGTATCGAGGGACCAAAATGGTGTGGTAAGACTTGGACTTCTCTTAATCATTGCAATTCTGCTATTTATTTAGATGAGACTGAAGAAAATTATAATACAAGAGCGAAAGCGGAAATTGATGTTAGTCTTATACTTGGTGAAGATTATCCTGAATTAATAGATGAATGGGGAAGAATACCTGCTGTATGGGATGCTGTTAGACATAGATGTGATATGGATAAAATAAAAGGAAAATATATTTTAACAGAATCTACTACTATTAGAGATAAAAGTAAAATACATCATTCTGGAGCTGGAAGAATCGATAGATTAAAAATGTATTCTATGAGTCTTTACGAATCAGGAGATTCAACTGGAGAAATATCATTAACTGATATGTTTGAAGGTAAAAAAATATGTAAAACAGCCAAAATAAAACCAACTTATGAAGGACTTGCGAAAATGATAGTTAGAGGTGGTTGGCCTGAAAATATATCAACTGATGATAATGACTTACATATATTACCTCAAAGCTACATAAATGCAGTTTTAGAGTCAGATATTTCTAAAGATGGAGTTTTAAGAGACAAAAATAAAATGCAAATGTTATTAAAATCGCTTGCTAGAAATGAAAGTACAGTTGTAAGTAATAATACCTTAATAAGAGATATAGAAGAAGTAGCAACAGACGAAGAATACACTGTAAGTAGAAATACTATTGCAGATTATTTAAATATTTTAGAAAATTTATATTTACTTGAAAATCAAGAAGCTTATACAACTAATTTAAGATCTAAAGAAAGAGTTGGAAAATCTTCAAAAAGGCATTTTACTGATCCATCACTTGCTTGTGCAATTCTTTCTATTACGCCTAAAATATTAGAAAATGATATAAGAACTTTTGGTTTAATGTTTGAAGCCTTAGTAGAAAGAGATTTAAGAATATATATAGAAAGTTTAGGTGGAAAACTTTATCATTATAGAAACAATAATAACGGTGTAGAAGTGGATGCAATTGTTGAGCTTCCTACTGGTGAATTTGGAGCTGTAGAGATTAAGTTAGGTACAAATGAAATAGAAGCTGCTAAAGAAAGTTTAACAAAGTTTTCTAATGAAGTAAAAGTAGAACCTAAATTTAAATGCATTATATGTGGATTATGGGATGCAGTAGTAAAAGATGAAGAAACAGGTATTTACATTATACCTATAACAGCTTTAAAACCTTAAGATGTAAAATAATATAACTATTAAAAATATTTCTTGCTTTTTTCCTTTATATAATTCATACTAAAGGTAGGAAGGAGGATAAATGGTGAGAGGAATAAAATTATTTGGTTTTTTAGCGGTATCAGTACTATTTATAACAGGATGTGGTAATAGTGAAAAAACATTATCTTGTAGTATGAGTGAAGAAGATGATGGTATTTCAATGGAACAGACAGTAGATTTAAATTTTAGTGATGATAAAGTTACTAATGTTAAAATGAGTATAAATACTAAAGTAACTGATAGTACATATCAAGAAAATTGGGATATGTTTGTTTCTACGATGGAATCTCAATATGAAGAAACTAGTACAGATGGTATTAAAGTAACAACTGAAAATGATAGTGATAATTACACTTTTATTATTTCAGTAGATGCTAATTTAGAAAAAGCAAGTAAAGAAGTTTTATCTGATTATGGTCTTGATACGTTTACAGAAGAAGGTATAACTTATGAAGAAACAAAGCAAGAGGCAGAAGATGCTGGCTATACTTGTAAATAAAAAAGAAAAAGTCTTTTCCTTTTTCTTTTTTTGTGCTATATTATTTTTATAAGAATAGGAGGAGTTAGAAATGACAAAAGGGAGTGCTAGAAAATCAGTAGTAAAACAAGAGGAAGTATCAAGCTGGGTATATATATTATTACTTACAGCCGTAGCTATTCTAGGTTGGGTACTTGGTAAATTTGATTTTAATATAGGTAAAGCAACTTTAACATTTGCCGTATTTGCTTATCCTTTTAGATATTTTATAGCCAATATTATAACTAAAAAATATGGTTATAAAGAGACTATGAATGGTATAAGTTATTCAGCTTTACTAATGCTATTATTTATGATAGTTAGTAGTCTTTTAGGAGAAAGAAATGTTGATTATATACCTGTAACTGGAGAAGTATTTGGTTACTTAGCAAGTCAAATGATTAACCTAACTATTTATTATTACTTATATATGAATACTAATGGTAATAAACTACCAATTCTTGCAACATATGTATTTGCAATGTTAGTAGATAACTTAATTAGTATGTTATTTATAAGCAGAATGACTATGGTAGATGCTTTCTGGAGAACTTATTTTGTTACTATATTTATAGAAGTAATTATTTCTATCATCTTAATTCATTATGATGAAAAGAAAATTTTACCTGCTACTAATAGAAAATCAAGAAGAAAGAAATAGTGAAGAAGAAAATAATTATTAGTGCTATCTTAGTAATATTAGTATTATTAGTTATAGGTAGTGCTAATAATTTCTTTAAAGTTAAGAGGATAGAATATTACAATGAAAAAGAAAAATTAATGATTAAAGCTAGTAAAGAGTATTTTTCTTTTTATAATAATTATTTACCTAAAGAAATAAACAAAAAAACTAGAGTACTATTAAGCGCTCTAGTTCTTGAACAATATATGGATAAAATAAAAGATGATACTGGTAAAGACTGTGATATTAGTAAAAGTTATGTAGAAGTAGAAAAAACTAGCGAAGATGAGTTTTTATACAAAGCACATTTAGTCTGTGATAATTATGAAACTAAGGGTGGGGAGTAAAATGAATAAACAAAATGTTAGAAAAAAGTATATAGTAATAGTAGTAATTACGATATTAATAAGTATAATAGCATTAATAGGTGCAAGTTATGCAATACTAACTATGACTATAGAAGGAGATAAGAAAATAAGTGTAACAGCAGGAATATTAAAAGTTGACTTTACAGATGGTAATTATATTAACTTAGATAATGCAGCACCAGTTACAGATAAACAGGGATTAAAGACGACACCATATACTTTTACAATAACTAATACAGGTAATATAAATGCCTATTATCATGTTTCACTAGAAGAAGAGGCAACTAACACCTTAACTCATAATTATTTAAAGATGAGACTTACAAATGATAAAGGATATGACAGTGGAGTAGTTTATGTAAGTGATTATGAAGCAAGTGAAATGGAAATAATGAGTGAACAAACATTAGAACCAGGTGAAGATAATAAAGTTACATACCAATTATGGATGTGGCTAGACTATAATGCTGACAACTCTGCTCAAGGAAAAGAGTATAAGAGTAAAATAGTAGTAACAAGTTATGATAGAAAAATGGGAACAAATGCTGTACAACTTGTTAAGAGTAAATCAAATGAAGAAAGTCTAGATTATAATAGTGCGACAAGTGAACAACAAAAAGAAGCATGGGTACATAGTCATCCTGCAACAGAACAAACAGAGGCTCTAACAGATTATAGATATATAGGAGCAGATCCCAATAATTATGTAGAGTTTAATGATGAATTATGGAGAATAATAGGAGTCTTCACAGTAGATGATGGAACAGGAAAAGTAGAAGAAAGATTAAAGATAATAAGAAATGAATCTATTGGAAGTTACTCTTGGGATAATAAAGATACAACAACTGGTGCAGAATCAAACGAAGGTAAAAATAACTGGACCGATGCAAGACTTAATTACTTATTAAATCCTGGACATGAAAGTGAGTCTGTTGGTGGTAGTTTATACTGGAATAGTGGTAGTGGAACTTGTTATAATGGACAGAATAATGCAACAACAAACTGTGACTTTACTTCTACAGGCTTAAAAGAAGAAGCAAGAAACATGATAGGAGATACTCTTTGGTATTTAGGAGGAACATCAAGTTATACAAGTGCAAGTAATGGACTAGCAAGCCACTGGTATACATATGAAAGAGGAACTACAGTGTATAATAGTAGTACATCACCAAGAGATACATCATGGGTAGGAAAAGTAGGATTAATGTATCCAAGTGATTATGGATATGCGACAAGTGGAGGGACCACAACTGATAGAAATTCTTGTTTAAATAAAGAATTATATAATTGGGATAGTGTTAATGACTGTTATAATAATGACTGGATATTTAACTCAGCATATCTTCAATGGACAATAACTCCACGTGCTTCTTATTCTTACTTTGTGTTTCGTCTTGGTAATACAGGGTATCTTAACAACATTGATACAGGCAATGCTAATGACGTCCGCCCAGTCGTCTTTCTAAAGTCTAACATCAAAATAGTAGATGGTGATGGTACTAGTAGTAATCCGTACATTCTACAAAGTTAATAAAAGTTTAAATAAGTCTTATCTAAGGCTTATTTTTGCATTTAAAGGTATAAAAGCAACCGTTAACGGAAATAAAATTATTAATTAATAAAATATTATATACTAATTATCATAGGAGTATGATTGTAGTGAAAAGTAGTAAAAATTATATTAATTTAGAAAAGTAGGGGGCTTTTATCAATGCTTTGATGAAGATGCATATTTATTATTTTACTTGTTTGGATATAAAGTTAATAATGATAGAGCAGGGTTCCCTTTAAACTCTATTACAAAAATTACTAATATCTTAGATAATAAGAAAATAAATTATATTGTTATGAATAATAGTAATGATAAAAATATAGTAGACTTTAAAAGAAAAAATACTTATTATCATTATGTAGAAGTAAGTAAAGAAGCTTATGAGTTAGAAGTTAAAAAGATTTCTATAGAAGAAAAAATTAAAACAATGCCATTTAATAAAATAGAAAAGTTATATAAAGTTATAGAAGATTTTGTTAATGAATAGGTAAGTTTAGAGTAACTTATCTTTTTTGTATCAAAAAACATTGACTAATTCTATCTATTATGATACATTGTAAAAGAAAGAGCGACTTGTAAAAAAAGATGGAGAAAGGAGGAAAAGTGAAATTTTTAAAAAAAGTATGAATTTTGTAAATTGAGGGTGTTTTTTGGGTGAATTTTGTATTTTTCCCTAGAGAATTTACTAAATTGACCTCTGATTTAGGAGTGAATTTTCAAAATTACCTTTTTGCAATCCCTTTTATACTATGATATAAGTGTTGCAGAAAGGAAGTGATTTGGTTGAAATCACCTAAAAAGACTGCTGAAGAAAGAATAAAAGAACTACAAGAAAAAGGAGAAGTTTTTCCTGCTTGAAAAGCTAGCAATGATTATATATATAAATCTATTATGACTAATTGCTTTCTTTTTAAGGCAGATATGACTTCTAGGATAACTGGTATACCTAAAGACTTAATACTTAAAACTTACTATGAGAAGAATACTGAATTTGTTGTAAGTAATGCACTAGAACGTGGAAAAAGATCTGATATATTGTTTGGTGTGGAAGGTTATATCATTAACTATGAGTTAAATAATAGATATAGCTTAGCAACTATTATAAGAAACGATAATTACTTAGATAAAGTTAAAATAGACATATCAAGTAAAAACTATACTTATAATAATATGCCAATGGCCATTCAGATTAATTTAAATAATTTTAATCATCTTAATAAGAAAAATGAAATAGAAGTTTTTAAATCAAGAGATGAAAATGGGGTAGTAGAAAATGTAAAATGGGAGAAATTCCATTTAAGTTTTTTAAAAGCTTATAAGAAATATAAAAAGGGATTAAAACTTACTAAATTAGATAAAGAAATGTTAATACTAAGATTAAGAAAAATAGAAGAAATAGAAAAAATAGCGGAAGGAGACGAAGAATTAATGGAAGTTGCAAATGAATTAAAGAGATTAAGTCTTGATATTAATACAGTGGGACAATATGATGAGGCGGAAGAGATGGAAAAGATGATGAATAGTCTTAGAGAAGAAGGAGAGATGAAAGGTATTAAAAAGGGTGCTAATAATGAGAAAAAGTCTATTGCTAAAAATCTTCTTAAAATTGGAATACCTAAAGAAAGTATAATGCAGGCTACTGGTTTAAATGAAACTCAAATTGCAAGACTTATGTAGGTGAATTATGACTGGTGTAATGGATTGTAGTGTAGCCATATCTCTTAGAGTTACTAGACCTCTAAATATGTTTGAAGATGGATATTTTAGTGATGGAGATATTAAAAATATTATAGAATCTTTAGGTAAAGTTGTTGATTTAGATCTTTATAATATTAAGAAAAGTAGTAAGGAAATAATTTTATCAATTAAAAAAGATGTGTTTAATAAAAACATCCAAGATTTAATAATAGAAATATACAAAAAGACTCCTTTAAGGGTAAAGACAGATTATTTGCAAGATTGTTTGGATTATGAATATCCTAAAGAAAAATGGAAAATCTATTTTGATAAAAAGAAAGAAAATATTGTTAATATGGAAGAGTCTGATAAAGTAAGGAAAGAAGAGCATAATTATTATAATCCTGAAAATATTGCTTGTATACTTAGTAGAGATTGTAAGCATTGGGATGATTATAACCTTAGAATTAAAAATTTTAATATATTTTGGACTCCTAGTGGAATTGACGAATCACAAATTTGTTTACTAAATTGGTTTAAGAGAGATTACTTTAAGAATCCCTTAAATGGTGCTTTAATATTTCATAATTATAGGATTTAACTTGTAAAAATAATAAATGTAGTCTAAAATAAGTTATGTAAAATAACTTATTTTTTTAGTTAGGTGATGTGTCATGAAAGACTTTAAGGAAAAATTAAAACTTGTTCCAGAACTGCCTGGAAGTTATCAGATGAAAGATAAAAATGGTTATATTATCTATGTTGGGAAAGCTAAGAACTTAAAGAAACGTGTTAGTAGTTACTTTAGAGGTAATGTAACAGGTAAGACTGCAATGTTAGTACAAGATATAGATGACTTTGAATACATTGTAACTGATAGTGAGTTAGAGAGTCTTATATTAGAGATAAACCTAATAAAAAAATATGATCCTAAGTATAATATCTTACTTAAAGATGATAAAAGTTATCCTTATATAGAACTGACGAGTGAATTGTATCCTAGACTTAGAGTAGTTAGAAATGTTAAGAAAAAGAAAAAAGATCATAAACTATTTGGACCATTTCCTAATGTTACCGCTGCTAGAAAGACAGTTAATATGATTAATCGACTATATCCCTTAAGAAAATGTGAAAAACTACCTAAAAAAGAATGTCTTTACTATCATATAAATGAGTGTCTAGGTTACTGTATTAAAGATATAGATCCTAATACTATTAAATCTATGACTGATGAGATAACAAGCTTTCTTAAAGGTAATAGCAGTTTTATTAAAGAGAAAATTACAAAAGAAATGGAAAAAGCAAGTAATGCTTTAAATTATGAGAAAGCTTTAGAGTTAAGAGAAATGTTGAAAGATATAGATATAACTTTAACTAAACAAAAGATAGACTTAAAGAAGAATTATAACTTTGATATCTTTAACTATACTGTAGTAGATAATTACTTATCTATAACAGTTTTCTTTATAAGAGAAGGAATACTTTTTGGAAGGCATCATGAAACATTACAGACACTTGATAATGTAGTTGATGATATGGAAGAATACATTATTAAATTCTATGAAAAAAATATCCTTGCTCATGAAATATTAATACCAGATACCTTAAATGCGGAACTACTTAGTGAATATTTAAAAGTTAAAGTACATGTTCCTCAAAGAGGTGAATTAAAGAAATTAGTAGACCTAGCCGAAGAGAATTCTAAAGTAGTTTTAAATGAAGAGTTAGAAACACTTAAGAAAGATGATAATAAAAAAATAGAAGCTTTAAATGAACTTAAAACACTTCTTGGAGTAGAAAGTGTTTCTCGTATGGAAAGCTTTGATAACTCTCATTTGTTTGGAACATACTATGTAGGAGCAATGGTTGTCTTTCGTGACTTTGAACCTTTAAAAAATGATTATCGTAAATATAAAATAAGTACTGATGTTAAAGATGATTTAGGAGCGATGAGGGAAGTTTTATATAGAAGGTATTATCGAGCAATTATGGATAATGAAGTATTACCTGATTTAATTGTTATGGATGGAGGAGAAACACAAGTAAATGTCTGTAAAGAAATACTTTCTAGTCTAAATCTATCTATACCAATAATAGGTCTTAAGAAAGATTCTCATCATCGAACTAATACAGTTATAGATAGTAATTATAAAATATTAGATATAAAAAGTGATAGTAACTTATTCCTATATCTATCTAAAATACAAGAAGAAGTCCATCGTTTCGCAATAACTTACCATCGTAATATTAAAAGTAAAGGACTACTATCTAGTTACCTAGATTTAGTACCAGGAATAGGTGAAGTTAGACGTAAAGAATTATTAAAAAAATTTGGGTCTATGAAAAAGATGAGGGAAGCAAGTATAGAAGAATTAAGTGAAATAGTAGGAGAAGTTGTTGCCAACAACTTATATAAAGTCCTACATGAGGAGGATGATAATAATGAAGAATAAAATGGGATTTACTTTAGTGGAGTTACTTGCCGTAATATCCATTCTTAGTATCTTAATGGGCCTTGCTTACATGGGAGTATCTAGATATCTAAATAAAGCTAGAAACGCTACTTATGAAGATTTTGAAGTAAGTATAGAAGATGCAGTTAACAATTACTTGATAGATCATTCTGGTGATATTCCAAATGAAGGAGAATATTACAAAATAGAGGTTGCTAAATTAATATGTGAAGGTTATTTAGATAGCTTAGAAGATCCAGCTAACTCTAGTAAAACATGTAACTCAGATAGTTATGCTTTAATTTATAGAGGCGAAGACACTAGTTTTAATATGGATGTTGGTTCCGGTACATGCTTAAAATGTTCTAAATATAAAAGTCCTTTTTGTACAAATGGCATAACTCCTACAAGAACTCTAAAAGCTGCTTCTACTTGTAAGGTGAGATAATGAATACAATTAAAGTAATGGATGAAATACTTGCTAACAAAATAGCAGCAGGAGAAGTAGTAGAAAGATGTTTAAATGTAGTTAAAGAGTTAGTAGAAAACTCTATTGATGCTAAGTCTACTGAAATTAAAATAAATTTAATAGATTCAGGAACTAAAAAAATAGTAGTTAGTGATAATGGAATTGGTATGAATAAAGAAGATGCTATTACTTCTTTTTCTCGTCATGCTACTAGTAAATTAAAAGATTTAGATGATTTATTTAATATAGAAACACTAGGTTTTAGAGGAGAAGCCCTACCATCTATCGCCTCAGTTTCTCATGTCTTTTTACAAACAAGTAAGGATGGAGTAGGGACTAGTATTTGTTTAAACGGTGGTGTAATAGAGAGTGTTGAAAACAGTGATTTAAGTGTTGGAACTACTATTGAAGTAAGAGATTTATTTTATAATACCCCTGTAAGATTAAAGTATTTAAAGAATCTTTATACTGAGCTAGCTTTAATAATAGAATATGTCAATAAAATGGCTTTATCATACCCATCTATTAGATTCGTTTTAACTAATAATGATAAAGAACTTCTTAATACAAGTGGTGATGGTAATCTTTTAAAAGTAATCTATGCAGTTTATGGAATAGATGTTACTAAAAAGATGATAGAGATAAGTGGTGAAAATGATGATTATGTCATATCAGGTTATATTGGCTATCCAGAAATTGCTAAGACATCTCGTAATGTAATTACTACTTTAGTAAATGGTAGAGTAATTAAGAATCTAGATTTAAATAGATGTCTAATAGAGTGTTATCATACCTATATACCTAAAGATAAGTTTCCTATGATTGTTTTAAATATAGATGTAGACCCTATCCTTATAGATATTAATATACATCCTCAAAAGATGGATATAAAGTTTTCAAAAATGGAGAGTTTAAAAGAGTTAATTACTAAAGTAATAAGTTCTAAATTAAAAGAAGTACTTCTAGTACCTCATGCTAATATTAGAGATTTAAATACTATCTATGAAGTAGAAGATTCTCTACCAGTTAATACTATTAACTATGAACTAGATGATGAAGAAGAACCTGTTAAAGAAACATCTCCTAATTTAGAAGAATTGTCTTTTGATTTTGATAATGATAATAAAATAACTGGTACTAAAACAGAAGAAGTAGTTGAAGAAGAAAAAGAAGAGAAGAATGAGTACCGTATTAAAGAAATGATACCAGTAGGTATTGTTCATAAGACTTATATAATCGCTGAAAACTCTAGCGGTATGTATATAATAGACCAACATGCAGCGGCAGAACGTATTAATTATGAGAAAGTTTTAAATGCTTTATTAAAAGATGATTATAAAATTATAGATTTATTAGTACCTATTAGATTAGAATATCCCAAAGATGAGTTTATTAGAATTAAAGAACATATGGATATTCTAAAGAGTATTGGAATCTCTTTAGAAGAGTTTGGTGATAATACCTATATTGTTAGAAGTCATCCTACTTGGTTTTTTGAAGGTTATGAAAAAGAAGCGATAGAAAAGATAATTGCTATCACCC
>CALVIY010000020.1 GCA_944331955.1 uncultured Bacilli bacterium | reverse complement strand
GGATATACAACAATTAAAAAATGAGGAAACCTATATAGAATAAGGGATTCCTCATTTTTACTGTCAAAGTCAAGATAATAATATTTGCATTAGGAAAATTTTCTTGTACTAATTTTATATATGGTTTATACATATCCATAACTACATTTTCTACCTTTAGTTTGTTCTCGTTTAAATAATAACTAAGATATTTATTTAAATTTTCTATTGTTCTATCTTCTACTAAATCTAGCGTTTTACCATTTTCTGCATCACATATATTAAATGCCATTGTTTTCTTTTTCCATGTGAATTCATCAATACATATATTTATTGGAATATAATTTTTATATAATTTATCTTTATCATATATTTTATTAACTTGCCTCTGAACTGTTTTATCACTTACATTATGAAGCTTTGAAATAAATTTATAAGTAATTGTTTCTTTTGCATACATTGTTATTGAATGTTTAGTATTATTACTAATTCTACATCTATAGTTAACTTCATCAGTTTGAGGAGTTATCTTATGTTTGCAATTATTACATTTATGTAATTGTTTTGTTATTTCTAAATAACTATTCAATCCAGAAATGCTCAGTATTTTTATAGGCTTAAGTATAACAGTACCATTTTTCTTTATATTATCTATACATCCACATTTTGGACAACAATTGGGCTTTTTATCTAAAAATGCTTTTATGACCAATGATCTTTTATTCTTTATATTTCTTTCTTCAACAAAATTTTCAGTAAAATTTAAATTTTTATCTTTCATATTTAGTAATTTTAATATAGAATTATTTATAGACATCACAACACCCTCTATTCTGTTATTTTTATTCTTCTAAAACATTATAGCAGGTTTGTGTTATGGTGTCTTTTTTTGTATAAAAAGAATGCTGAAAATTTACTCAGCACCCTTTAATGTCGAAGAACCTTTAAATTGTTGCATATACTCCTGGACCTAGTGGTAGTCCTATTAAGTACCATCCTATTACTAATAATATCCAGGTTAAAGCGATTATTCCAAAGTATGGTAGAATGTAACCTATACTTTTATGAATTGTTATTGGTTTTGTCTTATCAGGATTATAGACATTTAAATATCCTATATAGATGGCAAAACATGCTAGTAACGGTGTTATTCCTGCAGTTATTGAAGTACCTACTCTTAATATAAATTGAGCGAATGGTGCGGATAAATTTGACTGCATGAAAGCTGGAACCATTACTGGGGCGAATATTTCCCATTTAGTACTTGCTGTTGGGACAAAGAGATTGGCTAATCCTATCATTATAATTGCGAATATTATTAAAGGTAAGCCAGTAAATCCTATGTTACCTATAGCACTAGCACACCATGAGGTAATTACTGTTCCTATGTTTGTTTGTCTAAATACAGAGGTGAACTGTGATACTACAAAGATAAGCATTAATATCTCTCCCATAGGGGCGAATGTTTCTTTACAACCATTAATTATATCTTTATCGTTCTTTATACTTTTAGCACCTATTCCATAGGCAATACCTATAAGGGTTAAAAGTAAGGCCATCATATAAGTAAAGCCATCTTGAAAATATGAATTTGTTCCAAACAATTGTCCTAAATAGGTATCTTCTTCCATATCTAGAAGCATTCCTGAATATGGTAAGTTTGGTATTATGGAATATATAAATAATATTATTACTATTATACCTGTTATAATAGCGGCTTTAAGACCTCTTCTTTCTCTGCGATCTTTTTCTATTTTTTGTTGTTCTAATTCTTTTGCATCTAATACTACTAATTCTTCAGTCTTAGATAGTTCTTCTTTTTCTTTATATTTACCAAGACGTGGAGCGATTATTTTTTCTATTATGATTGTTCCTACTATTGATAAAATAATAGAGAAGGCTATTATAATGAATAGGTTTGATGTTAAACTTACATGAGCTGAGGCATCTATTAAACGAGCAGCTGTTGTAGTATCTGGTATTAAATTTACTTCCATACTACCAACGAATATTGAAACTCCATAACCAAAACTTACTCCTGCAAATGCGGCAATTATTCCTAAATGAGGATTTCTATTATTCAACATAAATAATAAAGCGGATACTGGTATTAGAATGACATATCCTACATCATTTATTAAAGAAGAAATAGTTGCTAAAAATATAATTATAAATGTTAATATTTTTTTATCTATTTTTATTAAAACTCTTTTACATAAAGTATCTAAGAATCCTGTTGATTTTGCAATACTAAGACCAAACAAGGTCAATAATAACATACCAAGTGGTGCAAAGCTTAAAAAGTTAGTCATGGCATTACTAAATATATATTTCATACCATCAAAGTTTAATAAAGACTCTACAGTCACTAAATTACTTTCTAATTCGTTTGTTGTAGGACTTATAGTACTAGCTGTTGCTTGCATCTGTAACCCTGATAGAATAGCACTTAACACTAATATGAGAAAAGTAAGGAGTAAGTAGACTGTTATAGGATGTAGATAGAATTTTTTTAACTTTAATTTCCTTCTATTATGCATCTTGACTCTCCTTTTCTATTATTTTCTTTATTTTTTTATTTAATTCTATTCTTGGAATAAATACTAATCTACCACAGTTTCTACATTTTAACTTTATATCTGCACCTAGTTTTACTATTTCCCAATCATTAGCGCCACACGGATGCCCCTTTTTTAATACTAGTCTATCTCCTAATTTATAATTTTTACTTTCCATTACGAACCTCCATATGAGTTTGTGGCATCTTAATACCTGCTTTAGTTAAGGCATCTTGTAAATCTTTTCTCATTTTTCTTTGAATATCAAAGTCTTTTCCTGTTTTAGTTTTAACTGCTAATTTATAGGTTACAGAATTTTGATCTACCATTTCTACACCCCAAAGTTCTGTATTACCTTTAAGAAAATCATAGGTTTTATCAATTGTTTCCATTGTTTTTCTAATAATTTTCTCAACTTTATCTAAATCATTATCAGAATCAATAGAAATAGTAACTTCTGCTAAAGATGGATTTAGACTATAGTTAGTAACTTCTGTTATCATATGATTAGAAATTATCTGAACAGCACCTTTATAATCCTTTATTCTTGTTGTTTTAAGTCCCATAGCTATAACATCTCCACGAAAGCCATTAATCATAACATTATCGCCTATTTCAAATTGATCTTCCATTACAATTGATATTCCAGCGATAAAATCTTTGGCTAAATCTTGAAATGCTAAAGTAAGGACTGCTGCTACTATTCCTAATCCTGCTAAGATACTACTAACATCAATTCCAAAACTATTTAATATTACTAGAATTGTTAGGAATATTACAATATATTTTAGACAGTTATTTATAAGACTTAATGTTGTATTAACTCGTTTTTTATTTTTATTATTTAAATGTTTATTATTAAGAGCTTTATTAAGAAAATAGGTTAATATTTTATAAAATATATAAGCAAAGCCTACATATATAACAGGTCTTACTATATATATAAATATTTCTGAATCAAAAAATTCTTGCAAGGGGATCACCTCCTTTATTTATCTAAATGCATAATTTCTAGTATTCTTGTTAAATCATTAACATTAGTAAATTTTATTTCTAATTTATTATTTTTTATTCTTACTTTAGTACCTAATTTTTCACATAAATCACTTTCTAGATAAGAATATTCACTATCTTTAGTTTTTACTTTATGAGGAGTTATTTCTTTTTTACGATGATATTCTTCTTTAGAATTAGTTAACTCTTCTAATCTTCTAACACTTAGATTTTCATTTATTACTTTGTCTGCTAGAGTTATTGCTTGTTCTTTATCTTCTAACTTACTTAAGACTCTAGCATGTCCCATACTTATTTCGCCTTTTACTACTTCATCTTTTATTTCATTAGGTAGTGTTAATAACCCTAACATATTAGTAATATGACTTCTTGATTTACCTACTTTTTTAGCTAGTTCTTCTTGAGTTAAATTAAGTTTTGTCTTTAACGCGTTATAAGCTTCTGCTTCTTCCATAGCACTTAAATTTTCTCTTTGTAAGTTTTCAAGTAAAGCGATTTCCATCATTTCTTCATCAGTAAAATCTTTAATAATAGCTGGTATTGTTGTTAAGCCTGCTAGTCTTGATGCTTTAACACGACGTTCTCCTGCTATTATTTCATAACCTTTAATACTTTTTTTAGCAATTATAGGTTGAAATACACCATGTTCTTTTATAGAAGAAGCTAGTTCATTTAGACTTTCTTCATCGAAGTTTTTACGAGGCTGATAAGGGTTACTTCTTAATTCATCTAGATTTAGATTTACTATTTGGTCTTTTGGAGTATTATTAATTATTTTTTCTTCTACATCGGCAATATTTAATTGTTCATTATTGAATAATTCTTCTAGACCTTTTCCTAAAGCACGCCTTTTATTTTCCATTTCTATCAATCACTTCCTTTGCTAAGTTTAGATAAGCTTCTGAACCTTTACTTTTAGGATCATATACTATTATAGGTTCTCCATGTGAAGGAGCTTCTGTTAATCTAATTAATCTTGGTATAATAGTATTATATACTTTTTCTTTGAAAAATTTTCTAATATCATCTACAACTTCAAAACCAAGGTTTGTTCTTGAATCTAACATTGTAAGTAAGACTCCTTCTATATCTAGATTAGGATTTAATTGTTTTTGAGCAAGCCTAATAGTATTTAATAATTGCATTATTCCTTCTAGTGCAAAGAACTCACATTGAACTGGGATAATAACTGAGTCACTCGCTGTTAGGGCATTAGTTGTAATTAATCCTAATGATGGAGGACAATCAATTATTATAAAGTCAAAATTTTCATCTTCTAGTTCTTTTAAATGGGATTTAAGTTGAGCTCCTTTTGCAAAACCAGGTTCATTTTGACTCTTTTCAAGTAGTTCAATATCAAGTCCTGCTAAGTTTATTGTTGCAGGTAGAACATATAATTTTTTATATTTTGTTTTAATCATGGCATCTTTGGTACTACATTTATTTGTTAGAACATCATAAACACTTACATCAATATCACCCTTATTAATTCCTACACCAGTAGTAGTGTTACCTTGAGGATCTAAGTCTATTAATAATACTTTCTTACCAAGAAATGCTAGTGAGGCAGAAAGGTTAATGCTTGTTGTTGTTTTTCCTACTCCACCTTTTTGATTAACTAAAGAAATCACCTTTGCCATATTATCACTCTCTTCTTTTATTTGTCTAATTAATTGTATCAAAAATACATTATTATGAAAAGAAATTTATCTAAAAAAGTAGATTTAACTCTACTTTTTTGTTGTTACTCATTATCTTTTGATATTTTTATTGTGATTTGATAGTTATTAACAAGATCCATTTCTTCACTATCTATTTTAAGTCCTGATTCTTCTAATTTTTTTAGAGTTTTTCTTATTAAATTTATAGATTCATTTAATGTATATTTTGGTCTTCTTTCTTGTTGATTTTGTTCATTTGTTTTTATTGTATCGCTAAATATAGGATTTTTAGCGAATGGATTATTAAATGGATTAACACTAGGAACTGGAGGTGTTTGTTGATTATTTTCTTTATCAGTAACACCTGCTAATAAACTA
The DNA here is from genome assembly GCA_944331955.1 of uncultured Bacilli bacterium. GTDB lineage: Bacteria > Bacillota_I > Bacilli_A > RF39 > UBA660 > Onthousia. The sequence continues at coordinate 18,566 of CALVIY010000020.1, read as the reverse complement.
TCCATTGATGTGCTTGTAGAATCTTTTATATTCTTTGTTTCTCCTCCTAAATTAAATGGATTATCATTTATAAAAGGAGCATTTGTTGGAGCTGGGGTATCAAACATAGATAAATTGCTTTCTTGTTTTGGAGCTTCGCTCTTAGATTCTTCTTCAATTGGTGTAAAAAATTTAAAATCCTTTGCTGGTTCTTCTTTATTATTATCTATAGTTGGAACATTGAAAAACTCATTTGGATTAGGTGTACTAGGAATATTTTCCATTGGTTCATTAAAATTAATATCTCTAGCATTATCCTTTATAGCATTGATATCTATAGATTTATTGGCTGTACTTTCTAAATTATCTGTTATATTTGGAACATCATAGTCAATAAATTTAGGAGGAGTTGAGTAATCTATTCCTACACTTCTATTAAAATTATCATTAAGACTTGGTGATGATTGATTAGACATATTGAAAGGGCCTCCGTTTTCTATAGAAGTACTTACTGGACTTGGGTTTAATAGATTATCAATATCTGTTTTTGTCAATTCTTCTTTTGGATTAATTTTTTCTTCTAATTCTCTTACTGTTAATTTATTGTCTATTACTTCTTTTAATAGTTTCTTTTGAGTATCTGCATCTTTAGCATTTAAAAGAGTTCTAGCATGACGTTCTGATATTTGATCTTTTAAAAGGGCATCTTGAACATCATCTGTTAGAGATAAAAGACGTAATTTGTTGGCAACAGCACTTTGACTTTTTCCCATTGTTTTAGCAAGTTCTTCTTGAGTCATTTGATCTAATTCAAGAATTTTTTGATAAGTTTTAGCTTCTTCTATAGGATTTAAATTTTTACGTTGTAAGTTTTCAAGAAGTGCTACTTTACTACTTTCTTTATCATCTAAGTTACGAACTATGGCTGGTATAGTAGTAAGTCCTGCTAAAGCTGATGCTTTATAGCGACGCTCTCCTGCTATTATTTCATATTTATTTCCAATGTTACGAACAATAATTGGTTGAATAACACCATGTTCTTTTATAGAGACAGCTAATTCTTTTAAAGCTTTTTCATCAAAAATCTGTCTTGGTTGAAATCTATTTGGAATTATATCATCTAAATGTAAGTAAACTACTTCGTTTTCTTTATTATCCATAAATTCTCTACCCTCTTTATTCTATATTTTTACTAATCTCATTATATCATTATTTTTGTATGTTTGCTATACTTTATTTTTTATTTCTAAAACTGTTCTTGTATCTTCTTTATTTGGTAGGTTAAAAACTTCTTTTTTATTAACATACCATTTGTTTTTTTGCATTAAATCTTTAGATTGGTTTAGTTCTTCTTCTACATTACCTTTCATGGCAAGAAAACTACCATTTTTATTTACTAATGGCATAGTCCAAGGAAGCAGTTTAGGTAGGCTTGCTACTGCTCTTGCTGTTACGATATCAAATTTTTTATGTTGTTTTATTAACTCCTCGGCACGATTATGATAAGCTTTAATTTCTGTTAGATTTAATTTTTCTATTAGATTATTTAGGTAATTTACTCTTTTTAAAAGAGAATCTACTAGTGTTATTTCTAAATTAGGATAAAATACTTTCAAGACTAGTCCTGGGAAACCTGCTCCTGTTCCAATATCGCAAAGGGTATTAGCTTTTGTTAAATCATATACTTTGGCAAGGGTTAGACTATCATAGAAGTGTTTTAGGTAAACATCAGCTTTTTCTGTTATTCTTGTTAGATTCATTGTTTTATTTGTTTCTACTAAGGTATTATAAATAATATCTAATTGTTCTAACTTTTCTTCTGTTACTTTTATACCTAAAGCTTCTACCTCTTTTATAAATTCTTCAATAGTCATTTAGATTCCTCTTTTCTTTAAATATACTGATATTATAGCGATATCTGATGGATTAACTCCACTAATACGACTTGCTTGTCCTAATGTTAAAGGTCTAATCTTTTCTAGTTTTTCTTTCGCTTCACTAGCAATATTAGGAATATCTTGATAGTTGATATCTTCAGGTATTACCTTATCTTCTAACTCTAGCATTTTCTTTGCTTCTTCCATTGATTTTTTAATATAACCTTCATACTTAATATTTATTTCTACTTCTTTTAAAACTTCTTTTGAATAGTTTAATTCTTTAAAATTAGTTAAGTCTTCTATAGAAATCTCTGGTCTTTTTAATAAATCATATAATGTTATACTATCTTTTAAAGGAGAAGTATTTAGTTTTATTAAGATATCATTTATCTCTTTTTTAGGAGTAATTTTTGTTTCTTTTAAAGTATTAGTTAAGTCTTCTATGTCTTTTTTCTTCTGTAAGAAATTATTATAAATATCATCTTTAACTAATCCTACTTTATGACCATATTCTCTTAGTCTTAAATCGGCATTATCATCTCTTAATAGAAGACGATATTCTGCGCGTGATGTTAGAAGGCGATATGGGTCTTTTACTCCTTTTGTTACTAAATCATCTATTAAAACACCGATGTAAGATTCATTTCTTTTTAATATTAATGGCGCTTTTTCTTCTAGTTTTAGGGAAGCATTTATTCCAGCGATTAGTCCTTGGCCTGCTGCTTCTTCATATCCACTTGTTCCATTTATTTGTCCTGCTGTATATAGATTTTCTATTAATTTTGTTTCAAGTGATGGTTTTATTTGTCTTGAGTCAATTGCATCATACTCTATGGCATATGCATATTTTAATATCTTAGCATTTTCTAAACCAGATAGACTATGGACCATTTGTTCTTGAACATAGTGAGGCATACTTGTTGAAAAGCCTTGTAAATATAAGTCATCATAATAAATACTTTCTGGCTCTAAGAATAATTGATGACGTTCTTTATCACTAAATCTTACTACTTTATCTTCAATAGATGGACAGTATCTTGGTCCTACTCCTTCAACATAGCCTCCATACATACTAGATTCATTTAAATGGTCTTTGATTATTTTGTGAGTTAAATCATTAGTGTAAATTAAGTAACATGGTAGTTGGTATTTATAAGCAAGAGCGGTAGTGTTGTCATATGAGAATGTTATATCTTCTGTGCTTCCTAATTCTTCTTGCATTTTAGAAAAGTCAACACTACTCTTTTCAATACGTGGTGGAGTTCCTGTTTTTAATCTTAAGATATTAAAACCTAAATCTTTTAAGAAGGGACTTAAGTAGTTGCTAGCTTTTTCACCATGAGGACCGCCGTCAGTCTTTTTATCACCTACTAAAATTGCTCCTTTTAAATATGTTCCTGTTGTTAAGATAACGGCTTTACTTATTATTTCTTCGCCTGTTTCTAATATTACTCCACTTGCTTTGTTATCTTTTATAATAAGTTCTTTTACTAATCCTTCTTTAATATCTAAGTTATCTTGATTTTGTAATGTGTTTAACATTTCCTTTTTGTAGATAACTTTATCTGCTTGAGCACGTAAGGCTCTAACAGCAGGGCCTTTTTTGGTATTTAACATTTTCATTTGTAAGGAACTCTTATCAGTATTTTTAGCCATTTCACCACCTAAGGCATCTATTTCTCTTACAACTATTCCTTTAGCAGGTCCTCCTATGGAAGGATTACATGGCATATCGGCAATATTATTAATATTTCCTGTTACTAAAAGAGTCTTGTGGTTAAGTCTCGCACTGGCAAGACATGCTTCTATACCGGCATGTCCTCCTCCTACAACAATTACTTCATAATTCATTTATACATCACTACCTTTTATTTTAATTTTAGTATTTTTGCTTTTTCTTTAAAATTTTCTCTAAATTCTTTTTCACTATATAAAAAAGATAATGTTTGACCTAAGCTATGTTTACTTGACAATCTTCTATTAGGTATAGGCAAATGTTCTTGTCTATATTTTTCTATCCACTCTTTTTGAAATAGGATTGAATCATGTTCAGTCACTTTCTTACTTTTAGGTTCTAAGTCTTCTTCTAAATATCTTGCTTCTATTATTTCACCAACAGAATAATCTCCTATTTTTTTATCTAATAAAACAAAACTATTACCATCTTCTAAAGCTTTATTTATCCAATATTGATTATACACAATTGAATTGTTCTTAGAAATATTTTTATCCATTTATATAATCATTCCTATCTATTTATTTTCCTACACAGAAGTTTGCAAACAATTCATCTAATAGTTCATCACTATAGCTTTCTCCAGTGATTGAACCTAAGATATCAAAAACTTCTTTTAAATCTATTTCTATTATATCAACTGGTTCATCAGATTCTAAACTAACTTTAGCATCACTTAAACTTTTTAAGGCTTGCTTTGCTAGAGTTAACTGTCTTTCATTAGCAAGATAAGTGTAATCATCTTCTTCTATTTCAGATAGTTTAAACATGCTCTTTATTTCTTCTTTTAGAGGGTCTATTCCATCTATTGTATTGGTATTAGTAGTTACTATATGCTTAAAGTCTAGTTTATCTTTATCTATCTTACTTGGTAAATCATTTTTATTTAAAACAATAATTGGATTTTTATCTTTTACTTTATCTAATATGAACTTATCATTTTCATTTAACTCTTCACTTGAGTTTAGTACTACTATAATAAGGTTAGCATTATCTATTAAAGATAGACTTTTTTCTACTCCTATTTTTTCTGCTAAGTTATCAGTATCTCTTATACCTGCTGTATCGATTAGGGAAAGTTCTATTCCATCAAAGATAATACTTCCTTCAACAATATCTCTTGTTGTTCCTTCAATGTCAGTAACTATGGCTTTATCTTCTTTTAGGAATCTATTTAAAATACTACTCTTTCCAACGTTCGGTCTTCCTATAATGATAGTCTTGATACCATTTTTGATAATTTGTCTTTCTTCTGATTTTGTTACTAAGTTTTGTAAATCTTTTTCAAGTTCTGTTATAACTTCTTTTAACTCTTTCTTAGTTACTTCTTCTATATCATAATACTCAGGATAATCTATATTAACTTCAATATTGGCTAGAACATGTTTTAGTTTATCTCTAAAACTATTAATATATTTTTTTAGTGAGCCTTCTAATGATGCAACAGCAAGTTTTCTACTATTTTCAGTTTTACTATCTATTAAGTCCATTACAGCTTCTGCTTCTGTTAAATCTATTCTTCCATTAAGAAAGGCTCTTTTAGTAAATTCACCTGGTTCGGCTTTTCTTGCTCCTTTTTCAATTAAAAGTTCAAAGATACTAAGAGTGGTAGCGATTCCTCCATGACAATTTATTTCTACTATATCTTCTCTTGTAAAGGTTTTAGGTGACTTCATTACAGTTATTAAAACTTCATCTATATCTTCTTTTCCATTATTAATAAAGCCATAGTTTATAGTATGGCTTGGCACTTCGGATAAATCTTTTCCTTTAAATATTTCATTTACTAAGGAAATAGAGTCTTTACCACTTACTCTTATAATAGAAATGGCCCCTACTCCTAATTTAGTAGATATTGCTACTATTGTATCGTTCATTATAGCACCTTCTTTTTTACTTTGTCTTGTGGAGTTAATCCTATAGACTTATATGCTTCACTACCATAAAAAGCTTCCTCTTCTCTTTTTGATAAAGATTCTGTAGTTGTTAAATCAGTTAGAGTGATATTAGGTAGTTTTTCTACATTATTTATATCATAATTATGAGGATTTTCATATATATTAAAGCCTAATATTTTATCTGTTACTTGATCATCATCATAATGTACATAGTTTTGAATAGTATTTCTTACACTATTTATATAGTTGTTAAACTCTTTAATGTTAGTTTCCATTGGTAATTCTTCTCTTGCTTTTATATTTAATAAATGTTTTAAGACTACTTTAGATGGGATGTATTCTTTTTCTTTTCTTTCTTTATTATATATACCATCATCTATAGCAGTTAAATTTTCTAACTCTTCTAAATCTTCGTTAAAGTCATCTAAAGCTTTTATACTTTCTATATATTGTTTTACTTCGATAAATTCTGTTACAAGATTATCTATGGCATTTTTTATTTTAGCTTTATTATTAGAGATGTCATTACCTTTTATATTTCCCTCTATTTTTGTTAAAGCTATATATTTTTGGACTGTTTTGAATCCTTTTAAAGATTCTAGTCTAATATTTATTTCATCTATTTCAGTTTTTAAAGCTACTTTTAAAAACTCTAAGTCGTTTAAAGATTCTATTACGATATCTTGCATATAACACCTTCCTTTCCTTTTTCAATCTTATTATTATATTGATATTTTTTGATACTGTAAAGGTTAAACAAGGAAAGTTTTTTAAATTAGTCAAAACTTTACAAAAAAACCTAATCGCGAGGTTTTATAACAACACAGCGATTAGGTTCTTCTCCTACACTCTCGGTATAAACATATTTATTATTATTTAAGATATTATGAACTAATCTTCTTTGATATGAATTCATAGAATCCATTTTTACTTCTACTTTAGTCATCTTTACTTCTCTTGCTAACTTCTTAGCAAGTCTCTCTATTCTTCTATCATTTTTTTCTTTGTAATCACTAACATCTATTAAGAAACGATAGTTTGTATTTATTTCTTTTGTAAGAATAGCATTTACTACTGTTGTTAAAGCTTTTAAGTTCTTACCATCTTTTCCTATTAGTAAGGCATCATTAGTAGAATATAGACGATATGTTGGGGTATCATTATTAACTGTTATTTCTAAATCTATTTCAAAGCCCATATCTTTTAAAAGGTTCTTTATGACTTTTTTTAAATACTCTTTTACTTCTCTTTTTTCTATTACTTCTATCTCTACTTTTTTAGAAAGAAGCGTTTTCTTTTCTTCTTTAGTATTTATTATTAAGTTTTCTTCTAATTCTTGCAAATCAATCTTTGCTTTATTAACTGCTTCTTCATAAGTTTTTCCAGTGTAACTGTGTTTATTTACCATGCTTTTCCATCCCCCTCATTACAACTATATTTTGAACTATAGCGAAGATATTACCTACTGACCAATATATTCCTAAAGCTGATGGCATAAAGAATGCTGTTATTATAATAATTACACTCATCATAATAGGCATCATCTTCATTGATGGGTCACTTGCACTATTACTTGTTGTTTTAAACATAAAGATTGTTGAACCACCAATTATAAGTAAAAGAATTATATAAGCATAGAATGTTTCACTTCCAAATCCTACTAGTGGTGTTGTTCCTAATTGCATTCCTAAAAAGTTTTCTTCAAAGATTGCTGGTACCCTATTTATTGCTTCTAAGAATGCAAATAAAAGTGGTAGTTGAATAAATGATATTAAACAACTTGTTAAAGGATTAAAATTATATTTTTTGTAGACCATCATCATCTCTTGATTTTGTTTTAACATAGAATCTTGGTCTGTCTTACCTTCATATTTCTTTTGAATTCTAGCTAGTTCTGGAGAAGCTTTTTTCATCATTTCACTTTGAACAGCCATTTTTCTTGTAAATGGGAATAGTATTAATCTTATTATAATAGTAATGATTATTATACTAAGTGCGAAACTTCCTATATATTTACCTAATGTTAAGATTAAAAATGCTAGTGGTTTAACAAATATTCCTGTCCATAGGCCATCATATTCGGTATCTCCTGGTGTAAATTCTGAACATTTTGGTAAGTCTTTTAATTTAACTCCATTTTCTTCATATAACTTTCTTGTTTGTTTATTTTCTGGTTGACATAAAATATTTTCTGTTAATGATTGACCTGTTTCAGGATTTTGTACTGCTTTATTATCTTTATCTACTAAAGTTGTAGTACATCCTGTTGATAGAAATAATAACATTATTATAATAATAATTTTTGATTTTATTTTTCTTTTCTTCATATAATGCTCCTTACTTAATTTTATCTAATAAATATTGTAAGCTGCTAGATAGTTCTTGATAAGAGAGTTTTAGACAGCTATTTCTTATTATTATAATACAATTGTAGTTTTTTTCATAGTTTTTATTATAGTTTCTTATAATTGCTCTAACTTTTCTTTTTAACATATTTCTAATATGAGCCTTCCCTACTTTCTTTGGAACTGTTATTCCGTATTTAGTAGGAGAATCTTTCTTTTCTTTATAAAAGATAACGAAGTTATAGTTTTTAATCTTTTTACCTGTTTCTATTACTTCATCAAAGACTCTACTTTCTTTTACTATGTACTTCTTGTTCATTTAATCACGTCCTAAAGTTAAAAAAACACTGCAAAAACAGTGAATTTTATTTTACTAATTCTTTGCGTCCCTTCTTACGACGACTATTTAAAATATTACCAGCACTTGCTTTACGTGCGAAGAATCCATGTTTCTTTGCTCTTCTTCTTTTGTTTGGTTGATATGTTCTTTTCATTATAACACCTCCAGACTTGAAATCTACATTATTATAATAGGTAGTGATTGTCTTTGTCAAGAAATTATTTAAATGACTTCTACCTTTTTCTAAAAAAATAAGAACTTAATTATAATGTAGCAGGTTCATCTATTAGAATTTTAACATAAATAACTTTATCTTTCTATATTTATTTTAGCTTTATCCACTATTTCCACATCATGTGGAAAATAAATATTAACTTGTGAATTTAAAATTTGTGGAAAATGTGGAAAACTCTATTTTTTGTTGATATTTATCGATTTAAACTGTGGAGAAATTTGTCGAAAAATTGTGGAAAACTAAAAAATTAAAAATTGCTATTCCTTTTTCCACAAATTTAGAGTATTATAATGGTGATTTAGGAATTTCAGGTGGGAGGTGATAGGGTGAATGTCGAAATTCTATGGCAAAATGTTCTTAAAGAGATAAAAGATGAACTTTCATCCCTAGCTTTCGACACTTGGTTTAGTGATGTTAAACTTGTAGAACTAGATAATGGGGTAGCGACTATTGAAGTACCTATGTCTATTCATAAAAAACATTTATCTGATAATTACTTTGAACTTATTAGATTGGCTTTAAATAAAGTTACAGGGACTAACTTTGATTTAGAGTTCTTACTTCCTGATGAGATAAATACTAAAAAGAGAGAAAAAGAGAATGAAGAAGAGAAAGTAAAAGAAGAAGGTGTCCCCAAATCTTTTAAAAACCAGTCTAATTTAAATCCCAAATATAATTTTGAAAACTTTATAGTAGGTAATAGTAATAAGTTTGCCCAAGCGGCTGCTTTGTCTGTTGCCGAAAATCCTGGTAAGATGTATAATCCTTTATTTATCTATGGAAATAGTGGGTTAGGGAAGACTCATTTAATGCATGCGATAGGTAATTATATTGTGGATAATTCTAATAGAAGAGTTCTTTATGTTACAAGTGATCAGTTTAGAGATGACTTTGTTGGTATTAATAAGAAAGACGAGAAGGGGACTAATTTCAGTTATATAGACTTCTTTAAAAATAAATATAGAAATATTGATGTCTTAATAATTGATGATATTCAGTTTTTAGGTGGGGCGACCCAAACACAACAAGAGTTTTTCCACACCTTTACTAATCTATATAATGATTCTAAACAGATAATTATCTCATCAGATAGGTCTCCTAATGACTTGAAACTATTAGAGGAACGTCTTAGAACAAGGTTTTGTTGGGGACTTACTGTTAATATTTATCCACCTGACTTTGAACTTAGGAAAGAAATTCTTCGTAAGAAAATAATAGCAGGTAACTTTGAAGCAGAAATACCAGAAGATGTTATTGAATACATTGCTTCTAATATGGGAAGTGATGTAAGACAACTTGAAGGCTCTATCACTAGACTTGTTGCTTACTCAACTATTATGGGAGGGGCAAGTATTGATATAAACCTTGCTATTGAAGCATTAAAAGACTTTATTAGTAAAGGGCTTAGTGAGAAGAATGATATTACTAGGATTCAAAAGATAGTAGCAGAATATTTTCAGATATCTGTTGAAGATATAAGAAGTAAGAAAAGAAGTAGTAATATTGCTTTCCCAAGGCAAATTGCAATGTACTTATGTAGAAAACTTACTAGTGAATCTTTTCCTAAGATAGGAACAGAATTTGGAGGAAAAGATCATTCAACAGTTATGCACTCCGTTGAGAAAATTGAACAAGAAATAAAAAATAATAGTGATTTAGCAGGGATTATTAATAAGCTTGAGAATGATTTAAAACCATAAAGTGTTGATAAGTTTTAGTTTTAAACTTTTTATCCACAAGCATTGCTTTAAAAATTTATGCTATAATATAAAGGAAAACTCAAGTTTTCCACATTTTCCACTCTATAAATAAAAATATATATTAAGAAAGAAGGAATGAATAATGAAATTTACAATAAAAAAAGAAGTGTTAATGGAAGCGATTAATAAAGTAAGTAAGGCAATATCGAGTAGAAATGTTATTCCAGTTTTAGCTGGTATTAAATTTGAACTTACTAGTAAGAAATTAGTTTTAACAGCTAGTGATAATGATATTACTATTCAAACTTTTATAAACTGTGATGATGAAGAGATTATTAAAGTAAAAGAAGAGGGTAGTATTATTATTCAAGGTAAGTATATTTCTGATATAGTTAGAAAATTACCTGATAAATATATTAATATAGAAGTAGTAGATGAACTTAAAATACTTATTTATACAGAAAATAGTGAATTTAATTTAAATGGTATTAGTGAAAGTGAATATCCTAATATAGATTTAGGGGAGAGTAAAAGTCATATAGAACTTTCTCCTAGTGTCTTAAAAGAAATTGTTAATCAAACAGCTTTTGCAACTTCTATTGATGAGAATAAAGCGATATTAAATGGTATTAACTTTAATATAACAGGAGATATGTTAGAGTGTAATGCAACTGATTCTTATAGATTAGCTAGAAAAGTTATAAAATTAGATAAGGTAAGTAAAGAAAATCAAAATATTGTAATTCCTAGTCGTAATTTAGTAGAATTTACTAGAATTATTGATGATAGTGATGAGATGATAGAAATTCATATCTTTAATAATAAGATTTTATTTAAATATCAAAATCTTTTATTCCAATCTAGATTAATTAATGGAACATATCCTAATACATCTAATCTATTACCTAAAGATTACTTAGTTAAATTACATTTTAATATTAATAATTTTTATGATGTAGTTGATAGAGTTAGTATTTTAACTAGTGATAAAGATAAAAATACAGTAACCCTTGAAACTGATGGTAATAATTTAATTATGAAGTCATCTAGTGCAGAAATAGGTAGAGTTGAAGAAAAAATGACTGTTGAAAAAGATCAAGATATTGATGTAAAAGTATCATTTAGTTCTAAATATATGATGGATGCTTTAAAATCTTTTTCCACAGAAACTGTGGAATTACATTTTGTAGGGGAAATTAAACCTATTTTATTAAAAAGTTCTGAGGATGAGAGCTTAACACAGTTAGTTTTACCTATTAGAACTTACTAAAATTTGAAAATTTAAGGAAAAAAGTAAGAAAATTTTACTTTTTTTTTAATTTTGTGACAAAAAAATACCTTTTTCGACAATATAATATAGTAGACTGATAGCAAAGCAAGAAATTGCTTTTTGAAGGGGGATTTTTATGAAAGACTATGAAATTAATGATGAAACACTTGCAATTATGCCTGGAGGAGATTTGTGGGATTCAGTTGTTGTTGAAGATGACTGTAATTATGAGGTTAAGATGAAGCCTTTAGAAATAATAGACTATAGTTGTAGATATTTTGGTAGTTCTTATGATGGAAGAAAAATAGGGGCTAGTGAGATATTAAATAGTGCTTATAAAGTACCAGTTATGGTAGAAGATACTAAAAACTTAGTATTTTTTCCTACTGCTAGTCCAATAGATGATGATTGTAGTTGGATATCTTTAAAAAATATAAAGAGTTATTGTAAGCTTACTAGTACTAAAACTCAGGTAGAATTTAAAAATGGTAAGGTACTTACTGTTGATATTTCCTATAATTCCTTTAATAACCAGGTAATGAGAGCGAGTAGGTTAGAATCTATAATAAGAAGTAGAAAAGAAAAAGCAAAATAATTGCTTTTTTTTCTGTTTATTTAGGGGTAAATATGGTATAATATTCTTGCGTGTATGGGAGTACTAAAATAGGGTGTAGGTGATTATATGAACGTTTTTTTGATTAAATATGATAATTAGGTCATTAAAAGTTACGAATTTTCGTAATTATGATAAATTTAATATTACTTTAGGTAGCAAAATGAATATTTTTATAGGAGATAATGCAAGCGGAAAGACTAATGTATTAGAATCTATTGCTATATTAGGACTCACAAAATCTTTTAGAGATGGATTAGACTGTGATGTTATTAAGTTTAATAGAAAAAAAGCTATTATAGAAGGTAGAGTTTTAAATAATAAGCAGATAAAAGATTTAAAAATAGAATTACTTGATAAAGAAAAAGACATTTATGTTAATTCTAAGAAAATAAAGAGATATGCTGATTATATTTCTAACTTGAATATTGTTGTTTTTGCTCCTAATGATTTAGAAATAATTAAGGGATCACCTAGTATTAGAAGAAATTTACTTAACATGACTTTATCACAAATTTCTTATTCTTATTTAGTTACTTATAATTTATATAATAAAATTTTAAAGACACGTAATGAATATCTTAAAATATTATTTACTAATAGTATTGCTGATAAAGCTTATTTAGATGTTCTAACAGAACAGTTAGTAGATAAAGCTGTTTTAATTTATCAAGAGAGGTATAAGTATTTATCAAGAATTAATGATTATATTAGTAATATTTATAATAATATTACTGAAAATAATAAAGTTATTAAAATTCTTTATAAGCCTAATATAGTTATAGATTCTTATGATGAAGAGTCTATAAGAAAAAGTTTAGTTGATACTTATAAGAAAAATTATAGAAGAGAATTATCCTCTGGAATGACGCTATTTGGGCCTCATAGAGACGATTTTTGCTTTCTTATGGATGATAATACTGATATGAAGGTTTATGCGTCACAGGGGCAGCAGAAATGTGCTGTACTTTCATATAAATTATCTTCTATTCCGATATTTAAAGATAATAATGGAACGAATCCAGTTTTACTTTTAGATGATATTTTTAGTGAACTTGATTTAAATAAGAGAAATAAGCTTTTAAAATATGTTAGTAAAGATATTCAAAGTATTATAACAACTACTGATTTAAAGAATATTTCTAAGAAAACTTTAAATGATGCAGTTATTTTTAAAGTTTCTTCAGGAAAAATAGAGAGGAGTTAATTATGGAAGAAGAAAAGGTAGAGAAAAATTATGATTCTTCAGCAATACAAGTACTTGAAGGATTAGAAGCAGTTAGAAAAAGACCAGGTATGTATATTGGTTCTACTAGTTCAAGAGGACTTCATCATTTAGTATGGGAGATTGTTGATAATGCTATTGATGAAGCTTTAGCAGGATATTGTACACATATTGAAGTTACTATTAATAAAGATAATAGTATTACAGTAAAAGATGATGGTAGGGGTATTCCTGTTGATATTCATCCTAAAACAGGCAAAAGTACAGTAGAAACTGTTTATACAGTACTTCATGCTGGAGGTAAGTTTGGTGGTGGAGGATATAAAGTATCAGGAGGACTTCACGGTGTAGGTGCTAGTGTAGTTAATGCTTTATCAGATTGGTTAGAAGTTAAGGTTTATCGTGATGGAAAGATTCACTATCAAAGATATCAAACAGGTGGTAGACCTGTAGAGCCTTTAAAAGTGATTGGTGAATGTGATAAAGATAGAACTGGTACTACTGTTACTTTTAAACCAGATGATCAGATTTTTACTGATACTACTGTTTATGATTATGATATTTTAAAAACAAGACTTCGTGAGTTAGCTTTCTTAAATAGAGGACTTAGAATTACTTTATATGATGATAGAGAAGATCCTAAGAAAGATAGCTTCCATTATGAAGGTGGAATTCGTGAGTATGTAGAGATGCTTAATAAAAATAAGAGTCCAATACATCCTACAATTATTGATATAACTGGAGTTATGCAAGATATATCATTAGAAGTTGCTTTACAATATAATGAGTCATATAATGCAGCGATATATTCTTTTGTTAATAATATTACAACACCAGAAGGTGGTACTCATGAAGATGGGGTAAGACGTGCATTAACAAGAATTTTAAATAAGTATGCACAAAATAATAATTTATTAAAAGATAAAGATGATTCTTTAACAGGTGATGATGTAAAAGAAGGTATTACAATGATAATATCAATTAAACATCCTAATCCACAGTTTGAAGGTCAAACTAAGACAAAACTTGGTAATAGTGAAGTTAGAAGTGTTGCGGATAAGATTTTTTCTGAACCTTTTGAAAGATTTTTATTAGAACATCCTGATGAAGCGAAGATCATTATTGAAAAGTGTATAACAGCTTCTCGTGCACGTGTGGCAGCGAAGAAAGCTAGAGAATTAACTCGTCGTAAAGGTGACCTTGATATGACTAATGTATGGGGTAAACTTAATGATTGTAAGAGTAAAGATGCGGGAGAATGTGAGATATTCTTAGTCGAGGGGGATTCTGCAGGTGGTTCTGCTATTAAGGGAAGAAATAGTATGACACAAGCGATTTTACCTTTACGTGGTAAGATTTTAAATGTTGAGAAAGCAAGACTTGATAGAGCTTTATCTAATGAAGAGATTAGAACTATTATTACAGCATTTGGTACAGGAATAGGGGAAGAATTTGATATTTCTAAGCTTCGTTATAATAAAATTATTATAATGACTGATGCTGATGTTGATGGTTCACATATTAGAGTTTTACTTTTAACATTATTCTATCGTTTCTTTAAACCTATTGTAGAAGAAGGTCATGTCTATGCAGCACAACCTCCACTTTATAGAATTACTCATGGAAAGACACGTAAGTATGTTCTAGATGATGCGGAACGTGATGAATACTTAGCAAGCCTTGCTCCTAATACTAAATATGAAATTACTCGTATGAAAGGTTTAGGAGAAATGGATGCAGAAGAGTTAAATGAAACAACTATGGATATTACTAAACGTGTGTTAAGACAAATTACAATAGATGATGCAGTTGCAGCGGATGAAGTATTTTCTGAGCTTATGGGTGAAGAAGTAGCTCCAAGACGTGAGTTTATCGAAGAAAATGCTACTTATGCAACAATAGATGTTTAGGAGGTAAGTTATGGATAGATTAGAACAAAATAATATAGTAAAAGAAGTAAAAGATTCTTTTCTTGATTATTCGATGAGTGTTATTACATCAAGAGCGATACCTGATTTAAGAGATGGATTAAAACCTGTTCACCGTCGTATTTTATATTCAATGTTTGAGTCTGGTTATACTCCTGATAAACCTCATAAGAAGTGTGCTAAGACAGTCGGAGAAGTTATGGGTAATTATCATCCACATGGAGATAGTTCAATTTATGAAGCGATGGTTAGAATGGCCCAGGATTTCTCTTATAGATATATGTTAATTGATGGGCACGGAAACTTTGGTAATATTGAAGGTTACGGGGCTGCAGCGATGCGTTATACCGAAGCTAGACTTTCAAAGATTTCTCTTGAGTTATTAAGAAATATAAATAAAAATACTGTTGACTTTATGTCTAACTTTGATGAATCTTCTAAAGAACCTGTAGTTTTACCATCACGTTTTCCTAATATTTTAGTTAATGGTACTACTGGTATTGCTGTTGGTATGGCAACAAATATACCTCCTCATAACTTAAAAGAGGTTATAGATGGTTGTGTTGCATACATTGATAATCCTGATATTGATGTTGATGGTTTAATGCAATATATTAAAGGTCCAGATTTTCCAACTGGAGCATCAATACTTGGAAATAGTGGTATTAAAAAGGCTTATGAGACTGGTAGAGGAACTATTACTATTAGAAGTAAGGCACAAATTGAAGAGAAGAATGGTAGACAATATATAATTATTGATGAAGTTCCTTATGGTGTTAATACTTCTGAATTAAAGAATAAAGTGGCAGAACTTGTTCATAATAAGACAATAGAAGGTATTTCTGATTATCATTCTGATTTAAAAGATGGTATTAAGATAACTATTACGTTGAAAAAGGATGCAAATGCGCAAGTTGTGTTAAATAAGTTATATAAACACACACAATTTCAAACAAGTTATGGAATAATCTTCTTAATGTTAGACCAAGGTGTTCCTAAAACATTAGGTTTAAAAGATATTATTGCAAAATATATTGATTTCCAAAGAGAAGTTATCATTAGAAGAACAAAGTTTGATTTAGATAATGCAGAAAAACGAGTTCATATATTAGAAGGCTTAAAGATAGCTTTGGATCATATAGATGAAGTAATTAAGTTAATTAGAGGTTCTAAGTCTGATGAAGAGGCTAGAAATGGCTTAATGAGTAAGTTTGGATTAAGTGAGATTCAAGCGAATGCAATTTTAGAGATGAGACTTAGAAGATTAACTGGTTTAGAAAGAGAAAAAATTGAAAATGAACTTAATGATTTACTTGAATTAATTGCAAAATTAAAAGATATTTTAAGTAGTGATGCTAAGATTCTTAATGTTATTAAGACAGAACTTCTAGAAATTAAAGATAAATATGGTGATGATAGAAGAACTAATATTGATATGACAGCGATTGAATATATTGAAGATGAGTCTTTAATTCCAGTAGAAGATGTTATTATAACTTTAACTAATAAAGGTTATATTAAGAGATTAAGAGCGGACACTTATAAGAGTCAGAATCGTGGAGGCGTTGGTATTAAAGGAATGGCTACAAATGAAGAAGACTTTGTTAAGCATTTAATTTCAATGAAAACACACGATTATATCTTATTCTTCTCTAATAAAGGAAGAGTATACAGACTTAAAGGATATGAGATTCCAGAGTTTAGTCGTCAATCTAAAGGTCTACCTGTGGTTAATTTATTATCATTAGAGAATGGCGAGAACATTAGTTCGATAGTTTGCTTAGACCCTTCTGTGGAAAACTATAAATATTTACTGTTTGTTACCAAAAACGGATTAGTAAAACGTACTGAAATAAAAGAATTCGATAATATTCGTAAGAGTGGAAAGATAGCAATTGTACTTAAAGATAACGACGAGTTAATAGCTGTGGATAAAACTACTGGAGAAAATGAGGTTATAATCGGTGCAAGTAATGGTCGAATGGTAAGATTTGTGGAAAATGAAATACGTTCTATGGGTCGTGGTACTTCTGGTGTTAAGGGAATTGATCTTGATGGAAGTATTGTTGTAGGAGCAAATGTTGTTACTGATAATCAAGAAGTATTAATTGTTACTGAGAATGGTTATGGTAAAAAGACAAGCATAAATGAATACAGATTGACTCATAGAGGAAGTAAAGGCGTTAAAGCCTTAAATATGACTGATAAAAATGGTTCTATGATTTCACTTAATTGTGTAGGTACTGATGAAAGTGATAAGAAAGACGTTATGATTATTACAGATAGTGGTGTTATTATGAGAATGCCAATGGATCAGATATCTACTTTAAAGAGAGCAACACAAGGTGTAAGATTAATTCATTTAAAAGATGAACAAAAAGTCGCAACAGTTACTGTTGTGGATAAAGATAATGAGAATGAAGAAATTATAACTGAAGAATAATTTCTTCTTTTTTTTATCAAGCTTATATATTGTGAATACTTTATCTGTTGTTATTTATATAGAGAAGTAATCAAATTATTTCCCGGGAAATAATTTGATAGAAGTAGAATGTTTAATACCTGTTTAGAAACTATATTATTGATGTTCCACGTGAAACATATAGAGAAAGTATGCATTTATTTATATATAGGAGTACTAAAATTATTTCCCGGGAAATAATTTGTAAAAAAGTAGAATATTTAATATCTGTTTAAAAATAATTATCGATGTTTCACGTGGAACATATAGAGAAAATATATATTTATTTATATAGAGAGATACTAAAATTATTTCCCGGGAAATAATTTGTAGAGAAGTGGAATATTTAATATCTGTTTAGAAACTATATTATTGATGTTCCACGTGAAACATATAGAGAAAGTATGCATTTATTTATATATAAGAGTACTAAAATTATTTCCCGGGAAATAATTTGTAGAGAAGTGGAATATTTAATATCTGTTTAGAAACTATATTATTGATGTTCCACGTGAAACATATAGAGAAAGTATGCATTTATTTATATATAAGAGTACTAAAATTATTTCCCGGGAAATAATTTGTAGAGAAGTAGAATGTTTAATACCTGTTTAGAAACTATATTATTGATGTTCCACGTGAAACATATAGAGAAAGTATGCATTTATTTATATAGAGATGTACTGAAATTATTTCCCGGGAAATAATTTGTAAAGAAGTAGAATATTTAATATCTGTTTAAAACTACATAATTATGATGTTTCACGTGAAACATATAAAGAAAATATGTATTTATTTATATAAAGATGTACTGAAATTATTTCCCGGGAAATAATTTGATAGAAGTGGAATACTTAATATCTGTTTAAAAATAATTATCGATGTTCCACGTGAAACATATAGAGAAAGTATGCATTTATTTATATAGAGATGTACTGAAATTATTTCCCGGGAAAT
>CALVIY010000019.1 GCA_944331955.1 uncultured Bacilli bacterium | reverse complement strand
GAATATCAGAAGTATTTCTTTACACCTGTTGGAGATGATTTTGAGTGGCAATGGAGTCAACATGCAGCGATGATTACCCCTGAAGGTTATGTATTTATCTTTGATAATGGTAATAATAAATCTAAAAAGGAAGATGAGTATGTTCCTGCAGAAGACAGTTATTCTCGTGGGGTTATGTATAAGATAGATACAGAAGAAATGACTATTGAACAGGTATTTGAATATGGAAAAGAACGTGGTAGTGAATTTTATTCTCCATATATATCTGATGTTGATTATTTAGAAAGTGAGCATTATATAATTCATTCTGGTGGTATTGTTTATGTAGATGGAAAGAACTCTAATCAACCAGCAGGAATTAGTGGGGCAGACCGTTTAGTTAGTGATACTGTAGAATATAAAGATGGAGAAGTTATCTTTGAAATAGTTTTACCTACTAATAACTATAGAGTTGAAAAGATGAGTTTATATCCAGAAAATGAAAGTTTTAAGTTAAGTAAAGCAGAAAGAGTTGGTAGTTTAGGTGAGACTGAAGTTACTAGTAGTGAGTTAGGATTTATCTTGAATAGTAAAGATTTTAAAGATATAGAAGAAGAACATAATATTAGTATTACTAAAGAAGTTGATAGATTAGTATTTACTGGTAAGTTTAAAAGAGGTACTGATGTTAATGTTATTCTTTATAAAAATGGTACTAAAAATATTTATAATGTTTCTATAAGTAAGAGACCTTATACTGCTTTATGTGTTGATATATTTACAGAAGAAGAAACTAAAGAAGGTATTAGTGTTACTAAATATATTAATGAAGATGGACTTAGTGGAAAGTACTCTATTTATGTAGAAGTAGATGGAACTATTTATAATACTAATAGATATGTAGAGTTTTAAAGTGTACTTAAAACAGTGCATTTTTCTTTTACTTTTAAATGAATTATTGTTATACTAAGTACATAAAGTGATGAAACGAGGTGTATTATGGTTAGAAATTTAAATATAAGAGAAGAACAAATTAATAAAGATGAATCAATATTTGATAGATTTAGTAAGTTATCGACTGCTTGTTATAACTATCCTGCTTTATATTTGCAAGGCTTAAAGCCTGCAGTTAAAGATAGTTTTAATGCAGGTGAATTTGTAAAAAAACATCCTAAAGATGGATTTGTTGAAGATTTTTGTTTAGATGATGAGAGAAAAGAACAAGTAAAATTATATAGATTAGAAAATGTGAGTAAATAATGCTAACTTTAGAAAAGCTAGTAATAAACTATAAAAAAGGCATACTTTTGAAAATGCTGAAGAAAGAAATAGATAAGCAGCTAAATAGATTCATAAAGATTTACAAGAAATGAAAGATGATAGTATTGTTCCTAGTTATGAAGCTAGTTAGTTTATACCTAGTTCTAAAGTATTAAGTAAAAAAAATTAAGATAGATTTGCATAAATGTAATAATTATGATATGATGTATATGTAAGAAAAATTTTCATACAATATAAAAAGAGGAACACTTAATAATAGCATGTTGAGTGGCCTCGAATAATATAATTGCGTCGAGAACCACCTAAATCGTTGCTGAGTTAGGTGGCTTCTTCTATATTAAAGCAAGTGTTATGAATAGTAATATGAGATTTTGAAGAAATAATATAATCACTAGAGAAGAAATTAAGCAATCTTTCTTGTTCATATATTAGCCTCCTTTCTGAGGCCACACCCAACTATTAAATGTTCCTTATAAATATAGTATCAGATTAATCTCTGTATAGCAAGAGAAAATGTAATAAATTAGTTACGAATTTTCGTAAATATATTTTCTCTTTTTATATTGACTCTCTAGTTAACTGTAATGTTATGCTTAAGATGTAAATCTTTTTGAAGGGGGAGTTTTATGAAAAAGATTAAAAATAACTTTAAGGAGTTAAAGACAAACTTAAAGATGTATCTAGATATATTCCTGTGGAATATACAGAAATTCCTAATTTTATATGGCTTGATGTTATTAAAAACTTAATTAAAAAACTTCCTAGTATGGAAGAAGAGTTATTGTCAGCTTCATTTAGGGAATTTGTAATTAGTGGTCATACTGAAGGAAAAAGGTTTCTTCCTTGGCAAATGTTTGATAAAAGCAGATATGAACTAGTGAAAAGATTATAATAAAAATTTGCATAAATGTAATAATTATGAATAAAGATAAAATTAAAATTCTTCTTTTTATGTGGGTAATTGAAACAAATAACTAGATATACATTTCTAGTTTTTTTGTAGTATAATTATGTTAGCAATATATGTAGTAAGTAAAGATGGAGGTAGTTATGAATCTAGGAGTATTTGACATTGAAAATTTCAATATCTTGAGTGATGATGAGAATTATTATTTTTTTCGTGCTTTAAATATGGGAGATAATAATGATATTGAAACAGGAATTACTTTAGATTCAAATGGTGAGATTTATAGAATAAGAACTGATAGAGAAAGATATGATAAGACTCCTATATATAATTCTGATAGTTCAATTTCATTAGTGGAAATGGTTGATCATATTAAAATGCAACATAGGACTGATACTAATTGTATCTCTTTAACTAGTAATGCTAATGCTGCTGCTTTATATGGTAGAGGTTATTATAAAGATAAATATGTGATGGTAAAAGTGCCTAAAAAGGAAATTGGTAGTAGAGTATATAATGCCGGTCAATATATGATTAATGAAATTAAGAAAGTTATTGATAATTATTTAGAAAATAATGAAATTGATGATATGACTAAATATTTTTTGTCTTCTATTCGTCATGCTAAAAGTGAAGAAAAATTAGATGAAATAATGAAAATTTATAATCAGAAAAGTGAAGAGAAAAGGCAAGAAATGTTTGAAAAAGGTATTATCTATCAAAATACTAATACTACTTCTGTAGATTATCAAGCTTTGAATGCAAAACAGAATTTTGAAAAAAATAAGATTGTTGCAATACTTAATGTATTTAATAAAAATATTATTCCTAATGTCTCTAATAAATTATTGATTCAAACTTTAGGAAATGCTTTTTCTTCTCTTGAACTTATTAATTATAAAGATATTGAAAAAGAATATATAATTGATGTACCAAAAGAAATGGTTGATATTTTAGCATTGTTACAACAAGTTCCAGAAAACTATCCCTTAATTAATGAGCTTAAAGATGAGATAAAAAGTATAATTGTTAATAAGGAATATAGTGTTGAAGAATTTAAATATGCTAATGAAAAGTTAGATACTGATAATCGATATACAATTGAGAATATGTATAATTTGACTAATGGTAATGTTGATTTTTATAGCTCTATAAGTTTATATACAAAATCTTTTTATTTAGCAAAGTCTAAATTAAGGACTTTAAGTAGTGTTGATATGTTATCTTTACTTGTAGATAATAATAAATATGGTAATATACTTTCTTATTTAAGAACACATACTTATGGTGTTGAACCTGAAGTTTTTTCAAGACAATCTAGTAATAGAATGAAAATAAGTGAATCTGTTAGTTTAGATTTTAGACCAAAAGAAAGAGAACTTTTTGATTTTATTGATAAACTATCTACTAGGGATTTAGAATATATAATTAATAATCCAACTGAAGCCCTTAAATATTATTTAGAAAACTTTGATGATATTGAACATAGGCAAGTTGATAAAGAAACATATTACGCTAATGCGATAATTGATTTATTTGATTGGAGTAAATTAAATGTAGTAAGTTTTTCTAATAGACAAAGAAATCAGTTTGTTGATAGGTTAAAAGAAAGTAATATTGTGGAGATATATAATGCTTTGAAAGAAAGAGGGGTTAGAGAAAAAGATATTGCTAATACTTTACTTACGACAATTATAAAGGATAAAACTTTTGATGATATAGATTTAAATGATACTTTTACTGTAGAAGAATTAGAAGATTTTTTAGGGTATTATAAAATTAATAACACTAAAGGATTAAAACTTAGAAGTTATCAAGCTTCTGCTTTAACTAATATAGATGATGCTTTTAGAGTAAGACAATTTACAACAGCAGTATTACCAACTGGAGCAGGGAAGAGTTTTGTTGCTTTAGCAGAAATGTTAGAACATAGTGATGAAGATATATTATATCTAGCACCTAATGATGAAATATTAAATCAAATCGAAAGATACATATTAGAAATTGTTTGTGAAGAATCAATTCAAAAAAGTGATAGAGAAAAAATTAAGGAAAAGTTTAAACATTTAAAATTATGTACTTATCAATCATTATTATCAGATAAAAGAAATGAAGTATTAAATGGTTTTGAACAAAAAACTGTTCATCATAAATATGGCTTAATTATATTTGATGAGTTGCATAGATCTGGTGCTAGTGAATGGAAGAATAGTGTTTTAGAATTATTAGAACATCAAGATGAAAAAACAAAAGTTTTAGGTATAACTGCTACACCTAGAAGAGATATGGATAATAAAGATATGGCAGATGAGTGGGCAGAATATTTTGGCTATACTAAAGAAGAAATAATAAAACATAAACATCTTGCTATTAATATGGATTTAGAAGAGGCGATTAGACTTGGTTATGTAATGAATCCTAAAATAGTTCAATGTGAATATAGTTTGGAAAAAGATGGTTCTCTTGAAAGATTAAGAGAAAGAATAGAGAGCATAGAAGATGAAAATTTAAGAACAAAAGAATTGGCTAAATTTGAAGTCCTTAGAAGAAAGGTATCTGAAGCTGATGGTATTGAAAAAGTAATAGGTGACAATATTAAGCAGGGTGGTAAATATATTGTTTTTTGTCCTGTAACTAATGATAGTGGAAAAATAGTTGAAACAGAGGATGGATATTCGCAAAATAATAGAGTTTCTAGTAAAGAGGTAATAGAAAAGTATCAGAAAGAATTAATCCTTAATATAATAAAATATCGTGGTATTACAGATGCTAACTTAAAAGAATTTGATGATATAAATAAATATATGAGGGTTGCTGATAAGTTAGGTTTACAATTTAATTCTTTATTAGGTGTTTATGGTAATGCGAAAAACAGATATGAATTAGAACAATTTGAAAGAGATGATCCTGATAAAATAAAATTTATTACTGTAATAAACAAATTAAATGAAGGTACTCATGTTAATGGGGTAAATGGATTAATATGGTTAAGACCATTAGATGAAAACTCTAAAATATTATATTTACAACAATTAGGTAGGATTATCTTTTCTGTTAATCCTAATAAAGAGATTAGTGGAGAAGATAGAACTGTGGCTATAGATGTTGCTAATAACGTGTTTAGGGTAAATATGGATAAAGAACATAAAGATGAAATAAGTGATTTAGATAAGTTAGTAATTATTAATAGTTGGGTAGAGCAACATAATGGTAGAATTCCTGATTTAAATAGTTTTGATAGAATAGAATCTAGTTATGGTTTAACTTTAAAACATATTCAGAATAATTATTCTAAATATTTAGATGATTCTAAGTTATTGGATTCTCTATCTGAAGGAGAAAGATTAAAAATAACGGAGATTATTAGAATCTGTACTGATATGAGCCTTTGGACTATAGATTTTCCAGAGAGGGTGCAAAAAAAGAATGAGGGACATTTGCATTTAATAGATGGTTTTGATTATGATAAATTTGAAATAACAGGAATTTTAAAAGATTATTATGATTTAACTACTGAAGTTGATAGCATTGATAATAGTAAATGGGAGAAGATGTATGCTATTGCTAAGATGTATTATGAACAGTATGGGAATTTGGATGTAATAAATTCTTGTAGAGTTATAGAAGAAAGTGGAAAGATTATCATATTGAAAAAAGAAGATTCAAGATATAATGCTGCCATAAAATTAGGTGTATGGATTAATATTCAAAGGCAAACAAAAAAAGGTTATGGTACATATAGACGGGATAAAGAAAGAGAAAAAAAACTAAATCAAATAGGAATGATATGGGATAAAAATGAGCAGTTATGGAATGAGATGTATGATATAGCAAAAAAATATTATGAGCAGTATGGTAATTTGGATGTTGTAGTAACTTGTAGAGTTTTAATAGAAAATGGAAAGGTTAGTGTAATAAAAAAAGAAGATTCAAGATATAATGCTGCCATAAAATTAGGTGTATGGCTTAATAGTCAAAGGCAAACAAAAAAAGGTTATGGTACATATAGACGTGATAAAGAAAGAGAAAAAAAACTAAATCAAATAGGAATGATATGGGATAAAAGTGGGCCATCGTGGAATGAGATGTATGATATAGCAAAAAAATATTATGAGCAGTATGGTAATTTGGATGTGGCACAATCTTGTAGAGTTATAGAAGAAAGTGGAAAGATTATCATATTGAAAAAAGAAGATTCAAAATATGAAGATGCTACAAAATTAGGTAGGTGGCTTGTTAAACAAAGATATGCAAAAAAAGGTCATGGTACATGTAGTTGGTATAATGAAAGAGAAGAAAAACTAAATCAAATAGAGATGATATGGGATAAAAGTGGGCCATCGTGGAATGAGATGTATGATATAGCAAAAAAATATTATGAGCAGTATGGTAATTTAGATGTAACACAATCTTGTAGAGTTATAGAAGAAAGTGGAAAGATTATTGTATTAAAAAAAGAGGATTTAAGATATAAGGATGCCATTCAATTAGGTGGGTGGCTTAATACTCAAAGAAAAGCAAAAAAAGGTAGTAGTGATAGTTGGAATGAAGAAAGAGTAGAAAAATTAAATCAAATAGGAATGATATGGGAACCTAAAGAGCATAAATTTATTACTAAAACAATTACTCCTAGTAATAGTGATAAGATAAAAAAAGAATTAGATAAGAGATTTAATGATTTGTTAGAACAAATGGAAGATAATAAACAAACATTAGAAAATGGCAATGATGTTAAAGATATTAATAATGCTTTTGCTGATTCATTAGGTAAAAAGAGATAAATCATTGTTTATATAAACGCAATAGTTATAATACAATGATGAAGTATGGAAATTCCTTGATGCATTCTATTAATTTTACGTTTTAGGAGCACTTAATTTAAAGTGTTATGCTTTAGTTAGGTGTTTTTTTTAGTATTAATTTAATATTGACTCTCTAGTTAACTGTAATGTTAAAGTATCAGTGAAGGAAGGAAAATATTATAGATAGAGATACTAAAATAAAGATAGTACAGCTTAAATTGCTTAAGATGTTATTATTGTTACTAAGAGATGAACTTGAAAGAGAAGATTACATTGTTAAGGAAACTGTAAAAGAAGAACAAAAGGTGTTAGTTTTGACAAAAAAGTTTAGAGGTAAATCTATTAAAGTTCTTTAAATTGTAGTATGATATTTATGAAAGGTACTGATGCTTATGCTGTATAGGATAGGTGAGTTTTCTAAACTTACGGGTATTCCAATTAGAACTCTTAGGTATTATGATAGTATAGACTTGTTTAAACCTAGTGAAGTTGATTTGTTTACTAGTTATAGATATTATAAAGAAGAACAAGTTAAAGATTTAGAACTTATTAATGAGTTAAAAGAAGTGGGTTTTACTTTAGAAGAGATTAGAGATAATTGGAATAATTTTAGTGAAGAGTTGTTTCTTAAAAGAAAAGAGAAATTATTGGAAGAGATTAAACTTAAAAATGAAGCGATTAAGAAAACAGATATTTTAAGAAGTAAACTTAAAGATGGTAAGATAACTGATAAGATAGTAGATAAAGAAATTATTAAGAAGAAATCAATATTTTAGGAAAGGTGATGTTTTATGAAAAATACAAATTTAATAATTGGAGAAGTTAATACATATAAGACTACTGGTGTTATGTTTAATGAAGTGATAAACTCTATTAATAATGGAGAAAATTTATTAATTTTAGATAATAAAAATGAATATTTTGGTACCTTTAAGAGTGAACTTGATAAGAATAATTATAATACATTGGTTTTTAATTTAGATGATGCTTATAAAAGTAATAGTTTTAATCCTTTAATGTTACCTTATAAATATTATAAAGAAGGTAATAAGGATAAAGCAGTGGAAATGATTAAAGAACTTGGGCTTGAAATATTTAAGACTGATAATCATTATAGTGATCCTTTTTGGGAAAATAGTGCAGCAGATTATTTTATGGCTTTAGTTTTAATACTATTTAAAGAAGGAAAAGAAGAAGAGATTAATTTTGGTAGTATTCAGGTTATGGTTAGTAAAAGTGATAATATTACTAAGTACTTTGATAGTTTAGATGTTCTTGATTCTATTTATATTGCAGGAAGTACTACTGTTTATGCACCTAGTGATACTAGAGGTAGTATTCTTTCTGTTATGAAACAGAGACTAAATGAGTTTTGTGTAAGAGAAATGTTACTTAATAATTTATTAGGTAATGATATTGATTTATCTAATATAAAAGATAAAACTGCTATATTTATTATTGGTAATGAAAAGATTAATAGGTTAGGTAATATTTTAATTGATGAATTAGTTAATGTTTCAATAGACAATAATATTAAATTTACATTTTTCTTAGATGGTCTATGTGATGTACCTGCTATTTTAGAGTTTAATAGAATATTAGATAAGAAAATGAGATTATTTGCAACAGTTCGTTCTATAGAAGAGTTAGAAGATAAATATGGTAAGTATATAATCGGTAAATTTGAAAATTGTGTTAAGAGTGTTGACGTTGTTGACAAAGATAATTTAATAGATGTTGTTAATTCTGAAGATTATCCAGAATCTAAAGTTAATAAAGGTGTATATTTTAATATTGAAGAGCTCGTAAATAAACTTTAAAATATGAATAGAAGTAGAATTTATCTGCTTCTTTTCTTATGTGAAAAAACTATTGACTCTCCAGTTAACTGTAATGTTATTCTTAAGTTGTAAATCTTTTTGAAGGGGGAGTTTTATGAAAAAGATTAAAAATAATTTTAAAGAGTTGAAGACAAATTTAAAGATGAGTTGGTATTTTGTTAGGGTGGAGAAACTTTACTTTATTATACTTGTTATTTTATCACTGATGTTAGCAGGACTTAGTTTTATTATTCCTATGTTATCTGCACAGTTACTTTTAAAACTTACAGATGGTTTGTTAAAAGACTTGATGTTAGTTGCCATTATTATATTCTTTATAGAAATATTAAGAAATGTAATACTATATTTCTTTAGAAAAATTTTTGAATTATATTCTATAAAAGCAACGACAAATGCACAGATTAAGATGTTTGAAGAGACATTAAAAATAAAGACAGCAGTAATAGAAGATAATACTACAGGGATGTTTATTGATAGAATTAATAATGATACAGAAGATATAATAAATACTTTTTCTAATTTGTGTTCTGTTTTTATAAATATGATTTCTAATGCAGGTGTTTTTCTGGCAGTATTTGTTATAAATAAATATATGTTTATATATTTTGTACTTTCTTTTATAGTAATAGCTGTAATTGAAAATAAAAGAAATAATATTTATTATGAAAGAACTAAGAAGTTAAGATTAATTGATGAGAAAAAGACTGGACTTATATCAGAGATAGTTAGAGGCTTACAAGATATTAAATTATTAAATGCTCAGTCTGGAATATTAAAAAGAACTAGAAGACAATTAAAAGATATTAATGATGAAAGAATAGGTATTGTTAAAGTTACTTCTAACTTTCAATTTATTTCAGGAAGTGTGAGTGATCTATTTGATGTTATATTTTATGCTCTAGGATGTTTATTAGTTTATTTAAATAGTCTTACTATTGCTAACTTTGTTATTATATATACTTATAAGTCTAGAATAGAGAATTTATTAAGTTTTTATAATAGCTTTTCTATGCATGTTAGAAATTTTAATTTGAGTGCGACAAGAGTATTTGAGGTAATAGGAAATACTTTTGATAAAGAAAGTGATAAAGGTAAAAATATAAATAGAATAAATGGTAAAATAGAGTTTAAAAATGTCTCTTTTGCTTATTCGAAAGATAATGTTTTAAATAACATAAACTTTATAATTAATCCTGGAGAAAGAATTGGCTTTGTTGGTAGTTCTGGTAGTGGAAAAAGTACTATATTTAAATTATTAACTAAACTATATTCATTAGAAGAAGGACATATTTTAATAGATGGAGAAGATATTAATAATATTTCTAATAAGGCGTTAAGAAAAAATATATCTTTAATACCACAAAATCCTTATATATTTAATTTTTCAGTATTAGATAATTTAAAAATAGGAAATTTAGATGCTTCTAATAATGAAGTTATAGAGTCTTGTAAAAAGGCAGATATTTATAATGTAATTATGAATCTTGATGATAAGTTTAATACTTTTGTTGGTGAAGGGGGAGTGATGTTAAGTGGTGGTGAAAAACAAAGATTTGCTATTGCTAGAACTCTTTTAAAGAAAAGTAATATTATTCTTTTTGATGAAGCGACAAGTGCATTAGATAATCTTACTCAAGATAAAGTACAGAAAGCTATATATGGATTAGATAAAGATAAAACAATATTAATTATTGCTCATAGATTATCTACTGTTAATAAGTGTGATAGAATAGTAGTTGTTGATGATGGTAATATTGTTGATATTGGTACACATAAGGAATTATATAAAAGATGTAGTAAATATAGAGAGTTATATGACTGCGAAATAGTTTAACATAGCTTAAATTTATTATCAGAAACATTTGCATAAATGTAATAATTATGATATAGTGTATATGTAAGAAAAAATTTCATACAATATAAAAAGAGGAACACTTAATAATAGCATGTTGAGTGGCCTCGAATATTATGATTTTTTTAGAGAACCACCTAAATCATTGCTGAGTTAGGTGGCTTCTTCTATATTAAAGCAAGTGTTATAAATAGCAATATAAGGTTTTGAAGAAATAATATAATTACTAAAGAAGAAATTAAACAATCTTTCTTGTTCATATATTAGCCTCCTTTCTGAGGCCTCACCCAACTATTAAATGTTCCTTATAAATATAGTATCAAATTAAACTCTATAAAACAAGAGAAAAATGTAATAAATTAGTTACTGATTTTCGTAATATTAGATGTGTTAAGGTAGTGATATTTATGATTCTTTTTGTAAGCGGTAGATGTGATATAGTAGCTTTCTATACTCCTTGGTTTATGAATAGATTAAAAGAAGGGTATGTTGATGTTAGAAATCCTTTTTATAAGAAGCAAGTGAGTAGAATATATTTTAATGATGTAGATTTAATCTACTTCTGTACTAAGAATCCTAGACCTATTGTTCCTTACTTAAAAGATATAGATAAGCCTATACTATTTAATGTTACGATTACTCCTTATAAAAGAGATATTGAACCTAATGTATTAGATAAAGATAAGATAATTGAAAGTGTTATAGAAATATCTAATATTATTGGTTCTGATAATATTTATGTTAGATATGATCCTATATTTTTAAGTGATAAATATAATTTAGATTATCATATTAAAGCATTTGATAGACTTTGTAGTTTACTTAATGGGTATGTTAAACATATTATTGTTTCTTTTATAGATGATTATAAAAATGTAAGGAAGAATATGAACGTTTTAAGAGTCAAACCTTTTGACTTTAATGACTATAAAACAATAGGAACATCTTTTAGTTCTATTGCATGTAAATATAATATGACAGTACAAACTTGTTTTGAAAAAGAAAATCTTGTAGAGTATGGTTTTATTAAAGGGGATTGTTTAGGAGTAGAACTTGCTAAAAGACTTACTGGTAAGGATAAATTTAAGAAAAGTAAAGTTAGAAAAGGTGGGCTATGTAATTGTGTAGAAATGGTTGATATTGGGTATTATAATTCTTGTAAACATTTTTGTAAGTATTGTTATGCTAATTATAGTGAGAGTGAAGTTGTTAGTAACTTTATGAAACATAATGTAAATTCATCTTTACTTATTGGCGAGTTAGAAAAAGATGATATAATAAAGGTAAGAAAAAGTTAATGAGGTGATGCTTCCTGTGAAGAAGAAAATAATTATAATATCTGCTATTGTTATTGTTGTTGTTATCTTAATTATTTCTTTAATAATTTATTTTAATGTGAGAATTGTTGTTGATAATAGTGGATTTACTTTAAAAGATGATTTAACTGTTAATGTATATAGTAATGTAAAAGTCAATGATTTTATTAAAGATATAGATGGTAAAATAGTTGATAATAATAAAATTAAAACTAATGAGTTAGGTAAAGTAGAAGTAGAGTTTATTTATTTAAATAGTGATGAGAAAAAGAGAAAAGGTGTTTTTGAAGTTGAAGTTAAAGATTTAGAAGAACCTTTAATATGGCTTGCTAATAGTTATAGTGTTAGAGTTGGTGATGATGTTAATTTAGAAGATGAAATACTCTGTGCTGATAATTATGATAGTAATCCTAGTTGTAAAATAACAGGTGATTATGATTTAAATACAGCAGGGAATTATTCTTTAGTTTATGAAGCAGAAGATAGTAGTGGAAATAAAGAGAGTGTTGACTTTGCTTTATATGTTTATGAACCAAGAGAGGTAACTGGTGGTGGTAGTAATAGTGAAGTTACTTATACTGATTTTAAGGAGATAGTTAATAGTCATAAAACTGATGATACTTTAGTTGGTATTGATGTTTCTAAGTGGCAAGGAGCGATAGATTTTTCTAAAGTAAAGGAAGCAGGTGCTGAGTTTGTTATTATTCGTGTAGGGCATCAAAATGGAGTAGGTGGAGAGTATATTCTTGATCCGTATTTTAAAAGAAATATTAAAGAAGCAATAGATACTGATTTAGAAGTGGGTATTTACTTTTATTCCTATGCTGATAGTAAGAGGGAAGCTAGAAAACAAGCAGAATGGGTAATTAAACAGATAAAAGACTATGATATTACTTTACCTATTGCCTTTGATTTTGAATCATTTACATCTTTTAATATCATGAATCTTAGTTTATATCAGTTAAATGAAGTGGCTGAGTCTTACTTTTCAACTTTAGAAGATGCTGGTTATGATACTATGCTTTATGGTAGTAAAAATTATTTAAATGCTATTTGGAAATATAATACTAATAAAGTATGGCTTGCTCATTATACAGATAAAACTGATTATGATAAAGATTATATGATGTGGCAGTTATGTCAAGATGGGGTTATTGATGGTATTAATGGTTTTGTTGATATAGATATTTTATATAAATAGTGATTTGAGTAAAAAAAGAGGTGATATGTTATGAAAATTGTTGATAATCCATATAAAAAGGAATTTGTATTTGACTTATATAGTCGAATTTATCCTAAATTTAAAGAATATGATAAGATAACTAGGAAGAAAATGCTTGAAAAGATTATAGAGTTTTATAGTGACTATAATAATATTATTGATATGTGTACTTATAGAGAGATTAAGTTTTTAAAAAGAATGGCTAATAGAGAAGAGATTAATTATGATGATGAAAGGTTTAAATTTGAGAAAGCCAGTTTAATTAAAAAAATGTTAGTTGGCTATAATGAAAAATATGAGTATGATTTTTATGATGAATTAAAAGAGCCTATTTTACTTGCGTTATCTAAAGTAAAAATGAGTGAAGTTAAGAAGAAAACAGAACTTAATGAATTTTTAATTGGCTTTTATAAAGTAATGGGAAACTTTTTGATTTATCCTTTAATAAATATAACATCATCTTTATTAAAATTAGATGATAGAGTAGTATTTGATCATGTATTTAATAATAAATTATTTAACTATTATGTAATGATATATGATAAATATATGGAAGTTTATGATAAAGAAGTTCCTATTGGTTTATATATTGGTTATTTTCATTATGAGGAAGAGCTTGATGAAGCGAGAAAAGAATATGCTATTGGTGGTACACAAACTTTTGATTTAGGGGAGTATATAAATATATTTTATGATGATTTTAACTTTGATAATAAAATAGTTAAAAAATTTTATAAAGAATTAATGGACTTACCTTTCTTCGGTTTTACAGTATTAAAACCAATTAGAATATTTGCATTATTAAATAAAGATAGAGAGTCTTTAAAGGATTCTATTAGGAATGTTCCTGCTTTGAAAAATTATCCTTTAGGTAATTTCTTTAAATTAATGGATCAAGCGATGGATGAGATGCCTTCAGGGGCTTTAAATGGAATGTGTCCTAGAGAATATAAAGAGAAACTTAAAGAACAAGAAGAATATGAATTTAAAAGAGAAATCGAATATACTGGTCAAAAGGATGCTTGCTTAGGTGAGATGAAAGCTAAAGGCTTTTACAACTTATATTTTTCATTGTTAGAGTATGTTAATAATAAGTTTCGTGTTAATACTAGTGTTAAAAAAATATATAAACAGGAACAGTTAGATCCTAATCAATTAATGCCAATTATAGAGTATCTATTTGAAGATAAAGAAAAGATTATAGATGCTTATTTGAAAGATAATCCTCATAATTTTGATAGTGAAGATTTAGAAAAAGTAAGTAAATTTAAACAAGGTATTAGAGGTATGTTTACTATTGCTAAATATGAAGAAGACTATACGGCACTTCTTTCTAGTGATCGTGTTTATATGATTAAAGGATTAAATTCTAATATAGATGAAGTTATTCCTTATCATGATATACCTTGTATTGTTACTACTTCTTTATTTCCATATGATGGGGTAATTGTCTATGATGGGTTACTTTCTACTTATCCTATTAGTATGGGTACATCTTTTGCTAAGATGGTAGAAAAAGAATATAATGAAGATATGAAATATTATCATTTATAAATATAATTGTTTGTTTTGTGTTATACTAAAATAGGAAAGGATGATTATGTTGAAAGAGAATATTTGGAAGAAGTATGATGCAGTAGAAGTTTCTAAAGTGTTTGAGATGGGTGAAGATTATAAGAAGTTTTTAACTGTTTCAAAGACAGAAAGAGAATGTAATAAAGAGATTATTAGACGTGCAGAAGAGAAAGGTTTCCACAATATTGTGGATTATATTAAAGAAGAAAGACCATTAAAGCCAGGAGATAAGATTTATGCTGATAATAGAGGGAAAGCTGTAGTTTTATTTATAATTGGAAAAGATTCTATTACTAAGGGTATGAATATATTAGGAGCACATATTGATTCTCCTAGACTTGATTTAAAAGCTAATCCTTTATATGAAGATACAGATTTTGCTTATTTTGATACTCATTATTATGGGGGTATTAAGAAGTATCAATGGACTACTATTCCTTTAGCTTTACACGGTGTTATTGTTAAGAAAGATGGAACTAAGATAGATGTTAATATTGGAGAAAATGATGAAGATCCTGTATTTTGTATAACTGATTTACTTCCTCATTTAGCAAATGAGCAGATGAAAAAAGATGCTTCTAAATTAATAGAAGGAGAAGCTTTAGATGTTTTAATAGGTAATATGCCTTTAAAAGGGGAAGATAAAGAGAGTGTAAAAGCTAATGTACTTTCTATATTAAAAGAGAAATATGATATCTCTGAAGATGATTTCTTATCTAGTGAAATAGAAGTTGTTCCTGCAGGGTGTGCTCGTGATATGGGACTTGATAAGAGTATGGTTTTATCTTATGGTCAAGATGATAGAAGTTGTACATATTCTTCACTTATGGCATTTTTAGATTCAGATGTTACTGATAAGACTTTATGTTGTATTCTAGTTGATAAAGAAGAGATAGGTAGTGTTGGTTCTACTGGTATGGGATCTCGTTTCTATGAAAATACTATAGCAGAGGTTTGTCATTTATTAGGTGAAGATAGTTTTGTTAGTGTTAGACGAGTTCTTTCTAATTCTAAGATGTTAAGTAGTGATGTTAATGCAGCATATGATCCTCTTTATGCTAGTGTTATGGATAAGCGTAATTCATCATATTTAGCTCGTGGCTTAGTTTTCTGTAAATATACAGGTGCTCGTGGTAAGAGTGGTAGTAATGATGCTGATGCTGAGTTTATTGCAGAACTTAGAAATATTTTAGATAGTGATAATATTAGTTATCAATTATCAGAGTTAGGTAAAGTAGATGCAGGTGGTGGTGGTACTATTGCTTATATTCTTGCTAATTATGATGTAAAAGTAATAGATGCAGGAGTCGCTGTATTAAATATGCATGCACCATATGAAGTTACTAGTAAAGTAGATATTTATGAAGCTTATAGAGGTTATTTATCATTTTTAATGAAAGTTTAGAGTGTTAATATAATCAATGCTCTTTTATATATTTGTTAAGGTGAGTGATATTATGTATAGTGTGTTATTTAGTAAAATTGAATTTGGTATGGATTTAGTAGTAGAACGGTTAAAAGAGTTTGTTAAACCTGATTATAAAGTAGCAATTTTTCCATGGGCTTTTCCTAATGAGATAACAAGTGAAGAATTTGAGAAAGAGTATTTTCCGGTAGATGGTAGAAGATATAATAAATATTATACTGAATTAAAAAAAATAGGCATTAGTAAAGAAAATATTAGAGTATGTAATCCTTATAAGGATACTAGAAATGACCTTATTGAAATTATCCGAAATAGTGATATTTTACTTTTACCTGGGGGAAATCCTGAAATGTTTTTTAAAAAAGTTTTACATGATACGGAATTAATATATTATATTAAACATTATAAAGGAATAATTATTGGTGAGAGTGCAGGGTGTGAGTTACAATTAAAAAGATATTTTATTACTGCTAAAAATAATTATTATAAGTACTTTGCATTTTATGATGGATTTGGAGTGTTAGATGATCCGTTTTATATAGATGTTCATTCAATAAATAATAAGAGATATTTAGAAAAATTACAGGAAGTTGCTGATGATAAGAAGAAAAATGTATATGCAATTTTTGATGATGGTGCACTTATTTATAATAGAGATTGTAATGAATTAGAAATCTTTGGTAATGTTTTAACTTTTGTTCCAAATATTAATTTTTAATAGAATAGAGGTAAGATAATGGATAAAAGGATCAGTGTTAGAGGAATTATTATTGAAGATGATGAAGTGTATACTATTTTCAGGAGAAAGATTAGGAATGATGGTGTTATAAAAGAGTATTATGTAATATCTGGTGGTGGAATTGAAAACGAAGAAACTTTACAAGAGGCGTTAAAACGGGAATTAAAAGAAGAATTATCCATAGATGTTGATATTATAGGCTATTTGGGTTTAGACGAGGGTGAAAACTCTATTGCTCACTTTTTTAAGTGTAGAATAGTTAATGGGTTACCTATGCTTGGAGGAGAAGAATTAGAAAGATGCTCTAGGGAAAATTATTATGAAGTTAGGAAAGTCAATATTCATAATTTAGATAATATTGATATGTTAGCAAAAGATATGGTAATGAAAGCTTATAATAATGAGTTTGTAAAATTGTAATTATTTGTTGTTAAGTAGTAGTAAATATTATTATAGTATTAATGATTAAATGTATAAGTTTTATTATTTTTATTGAATTGTTAGACTTTCTAATATTTTATATTTAGAAAGTTTTTATTGTTTAAGTAATTTAAATAATATATAATTGAGATATGAAGGAGAAATAGCATGAATATGTTTAATTTAAAAAAGGGCGATAAAGTAGCAATTGTGTCTTTATCTAGTGGTATTTTAGGTGAAAAGTTTGCAGAACATGAATTGAAACTTGGGATAAAAAGATTAAAGGAATTTGGTCTTATACCTGTAGTAATGAATAACTCTTTAAAAGGAATTGATTATTTAAAAAAACATCCAGAAGCGAGGGCAGAAGATTTAAAACAGGCTTTTATGGATAAGGATGTTAAAATGATTATTACTGCTATTGGTGGTGATGATACTTATAAAACTATTCCTTATTTACTGGATGATAAAGAATTTATAAAAGCTGTTAAGGAAAATCCTAAAATTTTTACAGGTTTTTCTGATACGACAAATAATCATTTTATGCTTTATAAACTTGGATTGTCTACATTTTATGGTCCATGCTTTTTAGTCGATTTAGCTGAACTTGATAAAGAAATGTTACCATATACAAAGAGTTATTTTGAGAAGTATTTTTCAGATAATGAAATGATAGAAATAAAATCTAGTAAAGTATGGTATGAAGATAGAAAAAGTTATGATGTATCACAAGTTGGTATACCACGACCTGTACATAATGAAGTTCATGGTTTTGAAACTATTAAAGGCAGTGGTATAGTTACAGGTAAATTATTTGGTGGATGTATTGACAGTATATATGATATGTTTGTTGGAGAGCGTTATGGTGATGAAAATATTATTTTTGAAAAATATAAATTACTTCCTACGTTAAATGAGTGGCAAGAAAAAGTATTGTTTTTGGAAACTTCTGAAGAAATGCCTACTCCTTTAAAACTTAAGAAAATATTATTAGAATTTAAAAGAAGAGATATACTTGATAATGTTAAAGGAATAATAGTGGGTAAACCTATTGATGAAATGTATTATGAAGAGTATAAGAAAGTTTATCTTGAAGTAATGAAAGATTGCGATACGCCTATAATGTATAATATAAATTTTGGTCATGCGTCACCTAGGTGTTTTTTGCAATATGATGCAGAAGTGACTGTTGATTATAATAATAAAACTATTGTAATTAAATCTAAAAAATTAACTTTGTAATAGTGTTACTTTAAAATTTGTAGCAAAATAGGCCTTTTTACATATTTTAATGTAGAGGTGAATATTATGAATGAGCGGATAGTAACGGGTGTTGTAGTAGATGCAGGACATAGGGGAATAGGAGTATCCAAAAAATAGGGAAATATGAATGTTGATAAATACAAGGAAAAGAGATACTTTAGTGAAAAAAGTGTCTTTTTTAGTGATATAATAGATAACAATAACGAACGGAGGATTTCATGAATAATTATAATGAAGATAATAACAATGAAAAAGCTGAAGATTCATCTGTTGATATAAAAAAATTGCAGATACTAAAGGAAAAACTTCATATTTACAGCTATCTAAATTGCAAAATTCTGTTAGTGAATGTTCACAAAAAATATTATTAATAATGTAAATAATAAAAATGTATTATCTGATGTTTTAAGAAAACAGACTAATATATTACATACAATTAATTCGCCTATTTTAAATTTTCAAGTTCAATCATTTTAATTACTAACTATGTTATCTAATAATATATTGATTAATAAAGTAAGTCCTATAAGTAATGGGTTAATTAATGGTGTTACTTAAATCTGAAAATAAATTTTTAATTTTTAGTTCATTATTTGTATTATATAGAACTCCCATATTTA
Organism: uncultured Bacilli bacterium; assembly: GCA_944331955.1. Taxonomy (GTDB): domain Bacteria; phylum Bacillota_I; class Bacilli_A; order RF39; family UBA660; genus Onthousia. The sequence continues at coordinate 6,978 of CALVIY010000019.1, read as the reverse complement.
TACTAGGAATGTTTAAGGATGAGGAAATTTCATAAAGAGATTTATTTTCTAAATTATCTAAAATAAATTCCTTAATTAAAATTCCACTGCAATAACCATTATAAATAAGAGGATATATATTATCATAATCATCAACGGTTATTGTATCAAGAGAATTATCATTTATACTTTTAATATAAGATTCAGTTAATTGCCACAACTTACTATTATTTGCCTGTAAAACAATTGGTTTACTATTTACATTATCATCTTTAAACTTAGAAACTAAAATTAAATGTAATTCATCAATTTTTCTAAATTTTAATTCATTACTAAATTGGTAATTAGTAGGTTCTGAAATAATTGCAAAATCTATTAAATTGTTTACTAACTGATGATTTAATAAATCAAAGTTATTAGTGTTAATAAAACTTATATCAGTATTATTTTTTAATAAACTATCTATTTTTTTATTATTTATTAAATAATTTAAATAGGATTTATCTGTTGCAATTTTTAAAGTTTTATCTTTGATAATTTTTGTAAGGTCATTTTCTGCTTTAATTATACCACTTATATTTTCACCGATAAGTCTATATAATTCTTTTCCTTCTTGAGTAAGAAGAACACCTTTAGATTGTCTTATAAATAGTTTAGTATTCATCTGATCTTCCATTGTTTTCAACATTCTACTTATAGCTGGTTGACTTATGTTTAACTCATTTGCTGCTTTTGTAATATTTTTATTTTTAGCAATCACATAAAATATTTTATAATATTCAAAATTAATATTCATTTTTTCTCACCTATTTATATTATATCATAACAAAATGTTATATCAAGTATAAAAAAATGGTATTTTACAAATGCCTAATTATAAACTATAATACTTATTACAAAGAGGGGGAAATAGATATGAATAATAAAAGTAATAATTATAGTCCAATTTCAATAATTGATATTAATCAAATCACACGTATTGGTGTTGATTATTTTGAATCAACTCCTTTTTCAAAAGAAATGTATAAAAAGTTTTTAAATGATCCATTTGAGAGTAAATATTATTTTTCTGAGCGTTTTATCTCTTATGCTGAATCTCGCAGTGATGAATATACATATAGAAAAAGAGATTTCATCTTTTTAAAATCTAATCCTTATAAGTTTACTAATCAAGAAGAATTAAGATGTTTATCAAGTATGGTTAAAAAAGGATATGATAGAATTAACACATATTATAAACATAGAGAAATTGATAAACAATTTGGAATCGTTCCTACTATACCTTATAAATATGTTTCAAAAATTGCTAAAGAGGATTCTCGTGGATTTTATGAATTAGGGCATTATCCACAGTTTTTATTCTCTGGTGGTGCGATTGTTGGTGATGATATACAACCGGCAGAAGAAGAATTTAGTATTACAGAAGAAGAATATTCATTTCCAACTATAACAGAAAATAAGTTAGTAACTGAATCTTATGCTGTTTATAAGGCAATGAGTTCAAAAGGCAAAGAAATTAAAGCCATAAAATATAATGATACGTGGTTTAAAATTGAACCAGTAGAATGGATAAAAGTCGAGGATGATTTAGTTTGTGCAAGTATTCTTTTTGAAACGCCGATTCATATAGGAAAAAACTATAATACATCTTGTTTGGAAGAAAGTGATTTTGCATCATCTTTTGATAATACGTTTTTAAAATGGTATATTGACAATATTTTTACTGAAGATTTATTTAAATATACAGATTGTACTTTTATGAAAGAACAGACGTTACTTGGATTAAATGAAGATATTAATTCAAAAATGCAAGAAATAGATAGATTAAAGAAAATTAGAGAAAATTTAATTTTGCAACAACAGGAACAAGAACATCTTATTGATACTGTACATAGAAACATAACAAGTATTTTTGAAGATGAAGTGCAGAGTCTAGAAGTTCCAACAAAACATAGATAATTATATAATTTACATATTATGGTAGGTGTCTATGAAAAGTAAAATTATCACAATCAATAATTACAATGATTATAATAAATTCTTAAAAAGGATTAATATATATAAGGGTATTTTATATTACAATACTCTTTTTGAAGTTAAAAATAATATTAATGAAAGAAATATCGATTATATAACAAATGCATTAAATATGAAAAATCGTAAAAAAAGAATTGAGTATGTATATGATCAATCATGCAAATTAATTGATTGGAAAAATAAGGGTATTAATATATGTGGTTTTGAAAATGGTAAATGCTGGGTACAAAGAAAAATAAAAAATGGAAAATGTAATGGTTGTTGTAGAAAGTGTATATATCAAACAAGTAATGGATGCTCAACTAAAAATCTTTCGTGCAAATTATTTAATTGTACAGAAGTTAGATCAAGATATAATGTGATTAGGTATAATGATTTAATATTACTAAAATTACTTAGCAAGAAAAATCAAATTATAATAAAATCTGATTATTTTTCTAAAAGAGAAGATGTATTAAAGGATTTATATTCATATAGTTTTATTTATTCAACATTTAGAATAGTTTACAGGTTAATAAGAAATTACATTACTGTTAATAAAATAATAAAAAAGTAATGAATAGATGATATAATTATATATGGAATATGAAAAAAACAAAGTTGTTATTGAAAAGTGGTGATAATAGTGAATATGGAACAGAAAAATAAAATTATAGAAGATTATATAATAAACATTTCAAAACAGGTTAATAGCCAATATAAAGGACTTATTGATGATGATAAAATTTCTAAAGCAATAGAAATGTTTAAGGATTCAAGTGATGATTTAGAAACAGAAATCATTCCTAAAATTAATGAATTAGTTCAGGAAGTAATAGATAATTATCTTGAATTTAAAAAGCAAATAGAAGAAGTAATGAGAACAAGTGAACAAGAGCAATTTGATGAGTTAGCGACATTAGATTTAAATACAAATAAAAATGGTATATTTTTAAGTCAACAACAAATAGATTTGTTAATGATTACTGAATTAGAATCTAAGGAACAACTTAAAGATTATGTAGAAAAAATATGTAGCCAATTTCCTTATAAAAGTATCGAAGATATTATTACAAGTTATGATTCGATTACAACACTAGAACAATTAGAGGAAGCCAAAAGAACTTTATACAAAAAATATCAAGATAACATCATTGATTATATATCAACTTCATTAATGAGCAATGTTGAAAAAGCACGTGTAAAACTTGAAAGATTAGGTATTAATGGTGTAGAATTAGAAATTTGTTTATCACAAGTGTCACAAGGAAAAATAAATGAAACATTTACTTATTTAGGTCAAAAATATGGAGATGAATTTATTACAAAATTTAATCACTTAATGACTGATGACTTTGATAATGTGAGAAGTGTATCATATGATGAAATGAAAAGTTTATCCAATTTAATTCAAAGAGATAGTTCAATAGATACAATAATAATTGCAACAGGAACTTATAATAATTCTGTTAATTCAACTTTAAGTGGAAGTGTATTTGACCCATATTTCACAAGCAAAGCATTACATTATTGTTTAAATCATGGCAAACATATGAGATATCATGCATTGTTTGATCAAAGTTATGCTGAAACATTATTAGAACAAGATAAAGGATTAAAGGATCATGACCAAATACTAGAACAAATGAAATATTTTGTAAAAGAATCTATGGAATTTATTGAAAAAAACAATAGACAACTTCCAGATGGAACAATGTTAATAAATGAAGTGGAAATTTTTAATGAATTAGTAGAAAGAAATAAAACTGATAAAAATTCATCTTATGAAATGATTTGGGAAAAGCATTTTGGAATAACTACTGAGGAACTTGTTTCTTGTTTTGAAAGTATAAAAAAGTCAAATGGCGTTGAGTTTATGTATAATGAGACCACTTTAACTGAAAGTCCTTTTAAAAGAGAAAAAGTACAAGAAGTTTTTAATAAAATAGTTAATACTAATCCAAGTTTAATTGATAGATTTGGTGATCAAATGCATTTATCTGATGAAGATGTTATGACAGAAACAGGTAGAAAAAATTTACAAGAAACAGCTCAATTGTTAAAAATAATACAAGATAAAAAAACATATGTTAATGGAAAAGAAAAATATATAAAAACAGAGTGCACAGAGCATGATTTTCATTTTTCTAAACCTTTTTTGGAAAATGTCGAAAAACTAAAACAAAACGGTAAAAATGTTGATTTGTGGCATATTAAAAGAACAATGCAAAATTACATAAGCAAAACTTATACATCAAATGGTGTAAATTTTGAAAGAAGTACATATTGGTCTTTATTTGGAAAAAACGATCATAATTTAGTTAGAACTAATCAAAGTATTGCAGAGAAAAATAAAAAAAGAAATGAATTGGGAAAATCTAAAATTTCTTTAATAAACTCTATGAGTTCAGGAATGATAAAAGATGGTAAAACCTTTAGTAGTGTTAAGTCATTAAAAAAAGATAATAAAAATAGTACAATGCAAAATCATCAACAAAGTAATTACTCTAATCAAATGATGACTCATAATGAAATACAAAAGCCATTTGCTCGAAGAAGTGAAAGTGAAATTCAAATTGCAAATCAAATAAAACGGAAAAATGAAATTATTAAGCAGAGAAAAGAACAGAAAAGGCAACTGAATAAGCCAAAAGTTAAAACATTAACTTCTTCATCACAAAGTAAAGGCTCTCCAAGTAGTAAAGGTTTTGCTAATACTTTTGTATTAAGTTTAATAGCAAGTTTTGTTGTCGGTACTTTATTTATGGTTGTTTATATGATAATTGGAAAGTGATTCAGTATGTGTGAGAATGTGATAGATGAATATTTAGATAAATAAACTCATATAACAGATAAAAAAGTAAAGCTTATGATTTGGATAGTACAGTTTTTGATTATTATCATACAACTGGTTAAGGATTTAATTCGAAAATATAAGAAAGATATATTATAATATTTTATTAGATTATTGTGCTGGATTAAATCAAACTTATAATGAGCTACTAAAATTATATAATGAAGTAATTATAAATTTAGAAGAAATAAAATTTTGCTAAATTATTATAAAAGGAGTACATTATGGATAATACTTTTAGTTTAAAAATATTAGAATCATATATAGAGATGGATAAAATACAAAATAAAATTAATAGTGAAATGTTTAATTTTATTACTAAAGCAAATGAACTTGTAGAATTATCAGAAGATGATTATCAAATTGAGAAAACATTGAAACTTAATAAAATATCATTAAAAGGATATGTTTTGGATTCAGAATGTTGTGTAAATTTAAGTGCTAATAATATAAAGGATTATTCGATAAATGAATTAAAAAATTATCTAATTCAATATGAGAAATCTTTTAATGTCGATTATTCAAATTACTTTTTGGCCTTGTCATTATATGAAGCTATAGAAGAAATAGAGAACTTAGTAGATAATAAAGTTAATTTAGAAATACAAAAAATTAATGAGTTAATTCCAAATATAAATAATATTAAAAGTATAAGTCAAAATGAATTTGAAAAATTATATCTTAATTTAAAAAATCAATTAGATAACTATTTTAAAGCTAATAGCTTAAATGTAAAATCTTATAATATATGTATACAAATATTGAATGATATATTTAATTTTTATATAAATGGATATCCAAATATACCAGATGAATATCTATATCATAGCGAAGATTAAAAACTATTTTAAACAAAATAGTAACTCACTACGACATTGGTAGAGTCAATAGCGAATGTGGGCAAAGGTATTTCCCTTTTGAAATTCTAGTTAGTAACAATTTAGAAGTGTTACAATGTAATATTGTTGCATAAAAATAGCCTTATTACTAAAAAGTTTTTTTTCTGTAAATTTTCCTACTAGTGTATTTATTTTAGTAGCAAAATAGGCATTTTTACATATTTTAATGTAGAGGTGAATATTATGAATGAGCGAAGAGTAACAGGTGTTGTAGTAGATGCTGGACATGGAGGAATGGGAGTATCCCAAAAATAGGGAAATGACTATGAATACTGATAAATACAAGTAAAAGAGATACTTTAGTGAGAAAAGTGTCTTTTTTAGTGATATAATAGCTTTTAGGTGAGAAGTATTGTGAAAGATGAAAATAAATATAAAACAAAGAAAGAAATTGTTAAAGAATTTGATAATATATTTAATGCATATAAATATTATCTTTATAATGAGTATAAGATTACAGATACATTTAATTATAAAAATATTTTAATAACTAGCATTTTGAATAGAAGTTTGGCTTTAATAGAGGCTTATAAAAGACTATTGCCAAGTAATAATATAATGGTTTTAAATTCTTTGATTAGACTTCAATTAGATAATTGCATTTTTGTGTATGCAATGCATATGCTAGTTGATGCTGGTTATAATATAGATGATTTGGGCGAAAATATTATACATAAAAATAGAAAATTAAGTTCTTATAAAATAGGAAAGCAAAAAATGACAGATTTTTATTTGATAAGCAAAATTGATGAAAAATATGGGAATAAAATAAAAGAAATGTATAATTTTTATTGTAGGTTTGTTCATTTTTCTGATAGTGCTTTGATTTCTTCTTCACAATTAGTTGGTAATAATGGCTTATCAATTGGCATTACTAAAGACTATACTAGGTTTAAAAAACATATTATTGTGAATGCCAATTCATTTGTTAATTTATGCAAATTTTTGTTGATTTTGATTAGAAAAGAGTGGAAAGATATACCGAATGGTAAAAATTTAGTTTAATATGTTTGTTGTGAAAAATGTAAGTATGAAATTAATGATTATTAAAGTGAGGTGGATATTTATAAATTTAAATTATGCAATATTTAGAAGTGAACCTATTTTTACATTGAATGATTTAGCACAGATAGGTTCTCATAATAAAAGGGAGAAGAAAGCTTATAATTCTAATCCTGATATAAATAAAAATTTAAGTAAAAATAATATAGAATTAGTACCCTTGACAGA
>CALVIY010000018.1 GCA_944331955.1 uncultured Bacilli bacterium | reverse complement strand
ATATTTAACCTTACTATTATCAAGAGAGCCTTGACTACCAGATGAAAAACCTAATTTACTCGAATCAAACTCTTTAGACATAGTAATATTAAAAGTCACATTACCTATTACTGTGTCCCATTCATTACCAATAATATTGTAATACAACTCATCATAATCACTTACAGGATCTTTCCCTAAATTATAAGTATATTTAATTGTATAAGTTTGTTTCCCTGTTAAAGTACGACTAGCAGAACCTATCTGTATTTTATAATTACCACTTTCTCTTGAAGTAGAATATTCATCACTTACACTTAAATTAGTAACCTGAGTTCTATTAGTAGAAGTACTACCATCAAGTCTTACTATTTTATTACTTAAGGGAATAGTTCTAAATATTCCATGTTTTGGCACATTAAAATATGCAGTTATCGTCTCAGTTATATCAAAAGTATTGTTAGAGTTTACTACGATATTAACATCATAATTATCAATAACATAATCATATGATGCATACATACTATCTTCACTAGGTGTATTACTATTTAAAGTTAATTCATCATTATTAACATCAACAATTAATCTATAATACTTTATATCATCAGTACTATATTCCCCTAATACATCTAAATTAAACATTAAATTAAAATCATTTGAACCAGCCATAGCGATATTAGAACTATCCGCTTCTGCTATTAAGTTATATCCTTCATCATAAAAATAGACATTTGCACTATAAGTTATAGAATTATTAGAATTATTAACAACTTCTCCAGTTAAACCAAAAGCCATAGTTGAAGTATCAGAATAATCTTCAAATCTAATATTAGAAAAAGATAAATCTCTAACATCTAAATTCTTAACATCATTAATATCAGTATAAGATATCTCTCCACTTATAGCATTAACACCTATTGGATAAATACAAACTATAGATAGTATAACTATTGCAAATAAAAGTATTTTCTTAAATCTTCTTTTCATTATCTTCACCTATACCTTAACATCAACATTTTCTCTTTCACTACTCTTCGCTTCAAACATTGACTTTGACTTATATCCAAAAATCTTTGCAAAGATATTATTAGGAAACATTTCTACTTTATTATTAAAGATTCTAACTGTTCCATTATAATATTTTCTTGAATTTGCAATATCATCTTCTATTTTTACTAACTTATCACTTAAATCTTTAAAATTATCACTAGCTTTTAACTCTGGATAAGCCTCTACAAGTAACATAATTTTATCAATATCTCTATTTAGTTTGAGATTAGTCTTTATTTTCTCATCATTAGACATATCATCATAAATATTACCTCTTAATTTAGTAATTTCTTTTAAAGTGTCTTTTTCATACTTTGCATAACTCTTAACTACTTCTACTAAATTAGGAACTAAATCCCATCTTTTCTTTAAATAAATATCCATAGTAGAAAAAGCTTCTTTTACTTTATTATCTAAATTAGCAAAACTATTAAATAAAACAATAGCATAAATAACAATTATAATGATAACTGCTACAACAACATAAATCCACATAACTACCACCCCTATCTTAATTTAATTCTATCATAATTAAAATTATATGACTACAAAAAAAGAAATGTAAATATCAAGTACTAAACACTGCACACATATCTTTTAAATCTTTTATTTTCTTTAAATACATATTATATTCTTCTTTTGACATAACCCTATAATACTCAAAAGGACAATACTTTTTCTCTAGCTCAAAATAAAAAGTATCACCTATATCATTAATATTAACTAATTCAATAACATTATTATTTCTATCAATAATTAAATAATAATTACCATTATTTAAATCCTTTAAAATAACCATAGGAACAAAATCATCAATATCTTTTTCTTTAATATTAGCTAACCTCCTTCTAGCATAAACTCTTTTCTTTTTAGGCAAAGAGAAAATATTTCTATTATATTCTATCTCTTCTTCCCATGCACATCTTCTAATTTTATAACCATTATCATCTAATTTTTCTATTGGTATAGTAACAGTTGCAAAGAAGGTTTTATATATTCCCCCTTTAACTAAAATATCAGCCATTCCCTCTTCAAAAACTTCATTAGAATATATTTCATAACAATTAACACAATCATCAAGTTTTTCATATACATAAAACATTCTATTTTTATAATCAATAAGAGAACCAACCCTAAGTGAATTAGGCATTCTCTTCTCTAAAAGTTTTAAACTCTTTTCTTTATATTTATTAATTATTTCAATTTCCCCAGTATTGAAAGTATCAACCAAATCACATTTTGAATTTATCTTTATTTTTTCAAGGTTTCTAAATATAAAACTATAATAAGTATTACCTATTAATAATCTATCACTTACTTTTGGATGTTTCTTTAGTCTATAAACTTCATAACTTCTCCCTTTAATAGAATCAATATAATATTTATTACCATTATATAAAATTACATCCCCAATACCTATTTTAAAATCTAAATACTTTTTCTCTATATTGGGTTTAACTTTAAAATCACTATTTCTAAAAATATATAATTGTTTTTTTAACTGATTCAAATCAACATCATTAAGATGACCTATAATCTCTACAAATTGTATTTCTTTTAACTCATATACTACCATACAATTTATAAATGAATTTTTCTTCATCTGATAATTTAATTTTCCTAGTGGATAATAAGCCATCTTCCACTGAATCTCCCAATGAGGATTACTAGTACATTGCAAAGCATAAACTTTTCCCTTAGACTTTTTAATAACAACATAAGGACTCTCTTGATGTCCCATTTTTATTCTACTTTTCTCTTCATCATTCTTATATCTTTTAGCCCAAATAATATCACCAACATTTAGAAATGATAAATCATTATCTTTAACCTCTATTATTTTTTTAAAAAACTCTATTATTCCCATACCACACCTCCATTATTAATTACTTTAATAAAAGTATATCACAAAAGTATCAAAAAATAACATATTTTTAAGAAAAAAGAATTGTCTCTATAAATAGATAACAATTCTAATAAACTCTTAACTTATTATTTAAACTACGACTTAACTTATACTATCAACAAAATCAGTTATATCATCATCACTTGGGTTTGAACTAAAACGATGTCCTTCTTGCCAAGTACCAGTACCTGCTTTATCTTCTAGTAAATCACCACTATTACCTAAGCCACTTGATGAAGAAGTACAAAATGGAATAACTGTCTTACCAGTAAAGTCATTCGCTTCTACAAAAGAGCTTACTGGCCAAGCAGCTATACCCCACCAAATAGGATAACCAATTAAAACAGTATCATAACTATCCCAAAGAGGAACAGCAGTATTCTCAAGTTCTACATCTCTTAAAGATTCATCATTATATTCTCTTGATACACGAGAGTTATCATCAGTCCAGTCTAAATCTTCATCAGTATATGGATCACTTGGAACAATTTCAAATGTATCAGCATTTAAGCTTTCTGCAAGTCTTTCGGCAACTTCCTCTGTATTTCCAGTAGCAGAATAATAAACAATTAAAGTTTTACCAGTACCACTACCTATATTATCATTAGTAACATTTTCATCAGTTATAGAATTATTATTACTATTATTATTTTCATTATTTACATTATTATCATCACTATCATTACTTAAGAATGAGTATCCTAAAACTGCTACAACCGCAATAATCAGTACTGCAACTATACCTATTATTACTTTTTTATTCATTTTTTATCTCTCCTTACCAGTTTTTCTTTTCTTTACGACAGTCATCGTTATCTCTTCTTTCCTTAACCATCTTATCAAACCACTCTACCATAGCAGGATCTTGATGATTAAAGAATAAACTATCATTAGAATCTAACTTCCTAATCTCTTCCATATCTTCATCACTTAACTCAAAATCAAAGACATTAAAGTTTTCTTCCATTCTTTCAATATGAGTAGATTTACATGCGATTATAACTCCTCTTTGAATTAACCATCTAAGTATTACTTGAGCAGCACTTTTACCATACTTTTTACCAATATTAACTAGTGTCTCATTAGTAAACATACCATTCTTTCCTTCACCAAATGGTGCCCAAGCTTCTATAGCAACTCCATATTTTTGCATAACTTCCTGTGCTTTAAACTGTGCGTTCATTGGATTAGTCTCTACTTGATTAACTGCAGGTACTACAACTCGACCAAATAAACACATATCAACTAATCTATCAGGATAAAAGTTACTTACACCAATCGCTTTAATCTTACCTTCGTGATATAACTCTTCTAAAGCTCTATATGCTCCATAGTAATCACTAAATGGTTGATGAAGTAATACTAAATCAATGTAATCAGTCTTTAACTTTCTCAAAGATTCTTCTACTGAAGCTTTACATTTTTCATATCCGTAGTTATCAATCCAAATCTTAGTAGTAATAAAGAATTCCTCCCTAGGGATACCACTCTCTACAATCGCATCCCCAACTTCACTTTCATTAAAGTAAGATTGAGCCGTATCAATCGCTCTATATCCTACCTTAATCGCATCAAGTACACACCTCTTAGTTTCTTCTTTAGGAATTTGATATACTCCAAATCCTAATATTGGCATTTCTACGCCATTATTTAATTTTACATATTCCATAAAAACATCCTTCCTTTCTTGACAATTAAACATTTTTCTAATACACTTTGAATATACAACCTTGGAGTAACTCCCGGTCAAGTGTTTTTTTAATTTTTTAGGAGGTTAAATTCAAATTATGCTATATACAATGAAGCAAGCCTGTAATGAAACAGGACTAACTTATGATACGCTAAAATTTTACTGTAATGAAGGATTAATCCCTAATGTCAAAAGAGATAAGAATAACTATCGTGTTTTTAATGAGAAAGACATCGCTTGGATAAAAAGTCTATCTTGCCTTAAAAGTTGCGATATGAGTATAGTGGAAATGAAAGAATATTTAGAACTTTGTTTAAAAGGTGAATCTACTATTCCTGAAAGGCAAGAGATACTTAATAACAAGTTAAAGGAATTAGAATACAAGATAAACAAAATACAAGATAGTATTAATTATATCCACTGGAAACAAAACTTTTATAATGATGTTTTAAGGGGGAAAACACAATACTATAGTAACTTAACAAATACAGAAAAAGATGACGAAATATAGTCATCTTTTTAATTATTTATATTTAAATATTTCATAATTGCATAAGCTGCATCTCTCCCTGCTCTAGCAGCAAAAGCAACTGTACTTTTAGTACCAGCTAAATCTCCTCCTGCAAAGACTTTTTCTTTTGAAGTATGTCCATCTTTATCTATTAATATTCTTCCTCTTTTATCAAATTCTAGTCCTAAATTATTAACAATATCACTTTCAGGATGACTTCCTATCGCCATAACTACATAATCACAAGAAAGATAATAATTAGACCCTTCTATATTAACAGGAGATAATCTTTCGTCTCCTTCTTTTTTTACAAGCTCGGTCCTAATTACTTCTACTTTCTCTACTCTATCACTACCATAAATACCAAGAATATTATTTTGAAATAAGAACTCTACTCCTTCTTCTTTCGCTTCCTTAATCTCATTTTCTTCTGCAGGAGCCTCTTTCTCACTTCTTCTATAAATAACATAAACCTTCTTAGCACCTTTTCTTTTTATAGTACGTGAAACATCCATGGCAACATTACCACCACCACTTACTACTACAGTTTTACCTATATAATCAGGATGATTATTAGATTCTAACAACTCATTACCACCAATTACACCTTCCAAGTCTTCTCCGGGTATATTCATCTTACTAGAAAGATTCGCTCCAAATCCTAAAAACACCGCATCATATTCCTTCTCTAAGTCTTCTAGACTAAAGTCTTTGCCTATACTTTGATTAAGTTTAACATTTATACCTAACTCTAAAATCTTATCAATCACTTTTCCTAATAAAGTTTTATCTAGCCTAAACTGAGGTATCCCATGATATAAAAGACCACCTAAATAATTATGTCTTTCATAAATAGTAACATCATAACCATTTCGTCTTAGGAAAGCTGCACAGGTTAATCCAGATGGACCTCCTCCTACGACAGCCACTTTCTTATTTTTTAGAGGTAAACTACTAGTAGTCCAATTATTTTTCAAAGCCATATCCCCAATAAAAGCTTCTATATCTCCAATTTTAACAGATTCGAAAGATACTTTCTTTACACACATTCCTTGACACTGCTTCTCATGAGGACAAATTCTTCCACAAACAGAAGGTAATACTGTTGTCTCTAATAATAAATGATATGCTTCTTCATACTTACCTTCACGAGCCAATTTTATAAAACCTGTTGTATCATTATTTAAAGGGCATCCCACTTGACAAGGTTTAGTAACGCAAGAAAGACATTCTAAAGTTTTTTTCTTAATATCTTCTTCATTCATGCATCTTACCTCCCAACAAATAAGATTTATCTCGATAAGTAGTATGAAGTAACTCTTTCGCTTTAGGACTATTAGGATATTCTAAAAAATCTTTATATATTTCTTTAATCTCAGGATTCTCATGACAAAATCTTACTTTTGCCTTTTCATCTTCTTTATAAATACCATTCATTCTAGCAAGTTTAGTCTTATTAAGATTAAGTAAAGTACTCTTAGGTTGTCCTCCACCTGCAATACAACCTCCTAAACAGTTCATAACCTCTACAAAATGATAAGTAACTTCACCATTTCTTATCTTATCTAATAATATTTTAGCATTTTTCATGCCATTAAGAACTGCAACTTTAATCTCTAAATCATCTATTAAAACAGAAGCTTCCTTAATACCTTCCATTCCTCTAACTTCATTAAATACTAATTCTTCTTTACTTAAATTATTTCCCGTTAAATAGTAATAAGCAGTTCTAAGAGCAGCCTCCAACACTCCTCCACTATTTCCAAAGATTAACCCTGCACTACTACCTTTTCCTAAAGGAGAATCAAAAGTGCCTTCTTCTAAAGATATTAAATCAATACCTTCTTCTTTTAAAAGTAAAGCTAACTCTCTAGTAGTTAAAACAAAATCAGTATCAGAAACACCTGACCTATTTACTTCATCTCTTTTAATCTCACTTTTCTTAGCAGTACAGGGAGCGATAACAACATTTAATATATCCTTAGGTTTAATTTTTTTCTCACCTGCAAAATAAGTCTTAATCATAGTAGATTGCATTGTAATAGGACTTTTACAACTAGATAAATTAGGTATAAATAAAGGATAAAAGATTTCTGCATACTTTACCCAAGCAGGACAACATGATGTAAACATAGGTAGAGTTCCTTTATTTTTAATACGATTAACTAACTCCATCGCTTCTTCCATAATAGTTAAATCAGCCCCAAAAGTAACATCAAAAACATAATCAAAGCCTAATTTTCTTAAAGCAGTTACTACCTTTCCTTCTAAGTTCTCTCCTAAGTCTCCCCCAAACTCTTCTCCTATTGCCACCCTAACAGCAGGAGCGATGCTAACAGTCTTAACAATGCTTTTATCTTTTAATAATTTCTTAAGTCTTAAATAATCAAACTTCTCATGAATACTTTCTGTAGGACACATATTAACACATTGCCCACAGTTTATACAAATAGGTTTAATACTTTTATCTATCTCATACATCCTTGCCACAGTAACTTCATCACGACAAGTCTTAACACAATATCCACAAGAAATACATTTACTATAATCTTTTTCTATCGCTTCATTATCTTTAGCATAAATAATTACTAAATCTTCTTCCTTCATACAACACTTCCTAAAACTATATTTTCATTTTACTTAATATTTCTCTACCATCTGAACTATCAGTAACAACACCCTTTAACTCCATTCCCATTAAGTAACTTAATTTATTAGATAAAAACTCAATAGACTTAACTGTATCTTCATTAGGAAGAGAACCTTGAGCGAATAAATATAGTTTTTTCCCTCTTAAAGCTTCCGCTTCAGGTAGCATATAAAGCCTATCTATAAAAGTCTTTAACATACCTCCTATAGTATACCAATATACAGGACTACCTATTACTAAAATATCACACTCATCTATCTTTTTTAATACCTCTTTAATCTCATCATCATCAAATACTTGACCATACTGATATATTCTATAATCTGCCATCTGTAAAACATCATGCTCTTTATCTTTTAATAACTCTTCTCCTATTCTATAAGTATTACCATCCCTATTAGGACTACTATTCATAAATAATATCTTTTCCATAAATCATGCCTCCTACAACCATAATACACCCGTGTTCTACTCCCATGTCAAGAAAAACAAAAAGACAAGAACTAATTCTCATCTTTTAACTCTAACATTGCACTAGTTACTTCTTCTTCAATCTCCGGTAAAGCACTCTTACTTATATTAGATAAAATTACAAGTTCACTAACAGTATCTATTATAATCTTTCCCCAAATAATACCACTTCTAACCTTTAAATCATTAAACATATCAGCAGTAATACTATCAAAGAAATAACCAATTACAACTCTATCTCTTGCAATCACTAATCTTTTATTAGTAACTGCAATTATACCACTACTAGTTACATCTAAAGAACTCTTATTCTTTTGAGCATAGAAAGCATATCTAATTACTTCATCATCATGTAAATGTTCAAGTAATATTTTAGAATGCCTCTTTAGTCTCCATCCAATAGTTAATGGATACTTACTCTTAAAACTAGCAAGTTGACTTTTTAAAATCTCCTCATTATTCATAAATACCTCTATTCATTAATAAAGCCATTATCTTTAAAGAAATTAACAGTTGTATCTTTATCAGAAAGTCCTTCTTGAATATCAACTATTTCATCATCTCTAACTACAAGTAATAAAGGTGTACCATATCCTTCACTAAAGTAATCATCAGATTTAATTAACTTAGCTTGTCCATCATCATCTAACTCATCAGTATTTAAATAATTAACTTCGACATCATATTCGTATACTATATTTCTAACAATAGGTTCCATCTCTTGACAATAATGACAAGTAGGTCTAGCGATATAGATTATTGAAGCTTCACTACCTTCTTTAAGATCTAAATACTCATCAATATCAATATCATTTAAATCTCCTTGTTCATCTTCTGAAATATCACTACTTGTAGAAGTAGTATCATTAGAACTACTACTTTCATCAGCACTTGTAGTAGTACTACTTCCTCCATTATCACATTCTTGTAATTCTGATGTAAAATAACTTGCACCAAATACTATTATTAAAACTAAAACTACTATAGTAGCACTCTTTAATTTTTCAACTGTTTCTTTTTTCATATCTAATCCCTCCGTCTACAATTATAACATAAAATAACTAAAAATTAAGTATTATTAAATAATTTCTTCTAAATTTCACTTAATATAACTATACCCAAACATATCTTTCTTTATATTTAGCTAGGATAGAATAATCTTTATAATCATTTTGAATCCTACCAATAACTATACCAGGTAACACATTTTGACTCTTAGCAAAACTTCTAACGGATGAAATATTTATATTATTATTTTTCATAAAATTATCAAAATCATCTTTATTAATTAAAATATTTCTAGCAAATTCATCTGCTTTTTTCTCATTCTCACTATCTACAAATGAATAATCAATATATTTATCTTCAAAATCATTATTAACTAAATGAGCAATTTCATGAAACAATGTAAACCAAAAAATATCAGAAAAAGACTTTCTAATTGTCATACATAAAATAACTCTATCATCATTTTTCTTTATAAACCCGTGAACTGGTGCACCTGTAAAATGTTTTACTACCTCAAAGGCAATCCCACATTCACTAAATATCTCTTTTAATTTCAAAACCATCATATTAGTATCCAAAAACATTGTATTCTTTATTTCTTCATATTTTGTTTTCAATATTTCTTTATTAAAAGTATTTTTTATTTCTACTTGACTTGTTAAATATTCGCATAATTTTTGCCAAGCATATAAAACATAAATATTTATTCTAGTTTGTTTAGAGCCTCTAAAAGCAACTTGCCCAATAGGCAAATTAGGTATTGAAGTAAGTTTATTTAAATTAAAGAATTTTCTTAACTTTAATACATTTATAGATTTATCAGAACTACCATCAATAATTTTAATTTTATTGAAATAATTAAGTACCTCTTTTAACTGGTCTAAAACTAAATACTCCTGTTCACTAATATTATTAATTTTTTCTAATTCTAATATTTTTTTATCATACAAACCTTGTAAATTAATCCAAAACTCCGTTGGAATACCAAGTGCATATTCCAAAGCATTAGCAAACTTAGCAGAAATAGCTTTCTTTCCACTTATCACCTCACTAATATGTTTAGGAGAATAATCAGTTCTAATTGCCAACTCTTCCTGCGTCATATGCCTATCTAATATAATTTCTTTAATTGTCTCTCCTGGATGAATAATCAAATCAAGGGATAATCCATTCACATTTTCCACCATGATAATCAACCACTCCTTTTATATTTATTTTTTTACACTCCCTCAACCCTACATCATTTAATCTATCTGTTATTGGTTCTACTATTAACCTATAGTTTTTAGTTAAACTTATACCAAACAAATTATCCAAATTACCAACTAAAGGATGAGGTTTACCGATACCATAATCTAAATATGCTTTAAAATTAGGTGATGCTTCTAATTCACTAAATCTTTGATAAATCTTCTTAGACATTTCTAAACCAACTTGTTTAATTAATTTTTTTGAATCCATTAATATTTTTTTCACTTTCTGATCATATATATCAAGTTGCAAACCAAACCCTCCTTTAAGAAATGTTACCTATTAGGTAATGATATTATAAAACATTATTTTTATAATATCAACAAAAAAAATAAATATTAAATGATTTTTTTTCATAGATTATAAAGAAAGGTATGATAATTATGAAAATAGGACTTCCAAAAGCATTACTATATCATCATTATTCTCCTCTTTGGAAAGCATTTTTTGATGAATTAAAAGTAGAATTTATTGAAAGTGATAACACTACTATAAAAACTCTCATAAAAGGAAAAGAAAAAAGCATCGACGAATCATGTCTTGCTTTAAAAATATATCTAGGACATATAGAAGAGTTAAAAGATAAATGTGACTACATCTTAGTACCAAGAATATTTTCTTTAACTAAATCAGAACAAGTATGTACTAATTTTAACTGTCTATATGACTTAGTAAGAAATACTTTTAAAGACATAAAAATATTAAATTATAATATTGATGTTAAACACCATCACACTGAAAAAAGTGGCTTTATAAAGATAGGAAAAGAATTAGGTTTCAGTATTATAGAGTCAGCATCAGCATACAACAAAGCTAAAGAAATAGAGAATAATTATTATAAAAATGAAGAAAAGAAAGCAAAAAATGCCCTAAAGAGTAATAAAACAAAGATCTTACTCTTAGGTCATCCCTACATTTTAAAAGATAACTTAATAGGTAAAACCATAACAAACTATCTTGAACAAAATAATATTTCTATTATTTATAGTTATCAAATACCAAAAGATTTAATAGAATTTAATTGTAGTAAAATATCTACTAAAATACACTTCACTATAAATAAAGAACTAATCGCTGCCTTTAATTATTTTAAAGATAAAGTTGATGGTACTATTATTTTAACTGCATTCCCATGTGGTCCAGATTCTCTATCTAATGAAATGATTATAAGAAAAAGAAAAAAACACCCTACCCTTCTATTAACTTTTGAAGATTTAACTAATAATACAGCAGTTATTACAAGACTAGAAAGTTTTCTTGATATGTTAAAAGGAGGAATCCACTTATGAAACAATTAGTAGCATTCCCACAACTTGGAAATTATTTTAATCCCATAAAAAAATTAATAACGAATACAACTCATCTAAAAGTAATAGAAATGCCTAAAATAACCAAAGAAACTATTTCTCTAGGTTCTAAGAATTCTCCAGATACTGTATGTGTCCCCTTTAAATATAATTTAGGTAATTTTATAGAAGCTCTAAATAAGGGTGCAACTGTATTATTTCAAGCAGGTGGAGGTTGTAGATATAGATATTATGCTGAAGTACAAGAGACTATTTTAAAAGATTTAGGATATGACTTTACAATGTACCAAATAGCAGAAAAAGATCATGTTAGGTTTAATGAGTTATATAATACGATGTTAAAACTAAATCCCTATCTTACAAGAAGAAAGCTTATAAAGGAAATAATAAGTACTCTTCTTTATATTTATTATTTAGATAATATTGATATATTAATTAGATCAAGAGTTGGTTTTGAAGTAGAAAAAAATAGTTTTAAAAGAATAAAAGAAGATTTCATTAAGAAAGCTAACAAAGAAAACAGCATTATAAAATTAACAAAATTATATTATAAAACTAAAAGGAAACTAAAAAATGTTCTAATAAATAAACCAAAGAAACCTCTAAAAGTAGGAATTATTGGTGAATTATATACATCCATGGAACCATTTTCCAATTATGAACTTGAAAAACTACTCGCGTCTTATAATATTGAAATAAAAAGATTTACTAATCTTAGTTATTTACTATGGCAAAAGAAATTAATGGAGTGGTATATGAAGTTAAAGATTAAAAAGTATTGTAAATATACATTAGGAGCAGATGGTCTTGATAATGTCTATCGTGTTTACTGGTTAAAAAAACATAAATACGATGGTATTATTCACACTAAACCTACAGGATGTACACCAGAGATTGGTGCTATGCCCATCATAATGAATATTGCAAAAGATAATAATATGCCAATTATATTTTTATCTTTTGATGAACAAACAGGAGTTGAAGGTTTAAATACAAGAATTGAAGCTTTCTATGATTTATTAAAAATTAAGAAGGAGGAAGAAAATGGAAGCATATCTAGGAATTGATATAGGTTCTATTTCTACAAAAGGAGTAATTATTGATAAAGATAATAATCTACTAGCTTCTACTTACCTATGGACTGAAGGTAATCCTATTAAAGCAGTAAAAAGAGTTTTAAAAAATTTAGAGGAACAATTACCTAAAGATATCAAAGTTACATCAGTTGGTACTACAGGATCAGCAAGAAAACTAATAGGAACAATGTTAGGAGCAACAAGTATAAAGAATGAGATAACAGCCCATGCTATAGGTACTTTATCTAAATATCCTGATATAAGAACCATATTAGAAATAGGAGGACAAGACTCTAAGATAATTCTAATAGATAATGGAATAGTTACAGACTATGCTATGAATACACTTTGTGCAGCAGGAACAGGAAGTTTTTTATCTAGTCAAGCAAAACGTTTAGGATTAAACGTTGAAGACTTTGGTAAAATTGCCCTAACTAGTAAAAACCCAACTAATATCGCTGCAAGATGTACAGTCTTTGCAGAATCTGATTTAGTTCATAAAATACAAATGGGTTATAAAAGAAATAATATCATCGCAGGACTATGTTATAGTGTAGCATCTAACTATCTTAACAACGTAGGTAAAGGTAAAAAAATAGTAGGACCAATAATCTTTCAAGGAGGAGTATCAAAGAATGTTGGTGTAAAAAAAGCTTTTGAAGACTTATTAAAAGAAGATATTATAGTAGATCCCAATGGACATTTAATGGGAGCGATAGGAAGTGCAATACTTGCAAGAAAAACAGGAATAAAAAAAGAATTTAACTTCAAAATAAAAGATGCAAACTTTGAAACAACAGGAATTGAATGTAAAGGATGTCCTAATCACTGTGAGATCATAGTAGTCAAGAAAGATAACAAAATATTAGACTACTGGGGTAATAGATGTGATAAAGGAGCCTTAAAAATAAAAGAGTGATTTTATATTCACTCTTTTATTTTCCACAATTTTTAAGTTTTAAATTATTACTTCTATTTTGCATTTTAATTAACTTCTTTTTGTTACTATTATAATCAGGTATTGGATACTTATTATCAACTCTTCCTTCGGCAATAGTATATTTTATTATATCATCATTAACATTTAATCTTCTAGAAACTTCTAATTCATTTAAACTATTATAAAGTTTTTCTAAATCATTATCTAAACTATTATCTTTACTATCATAAAATCTATAAATTTTATCTAAAAAATGAACTTCATCTTCTACTCTTACATAACTGATATTATATTGAGATAAATTTTTTAATAGAAAATTAATAACCTCTTCTTTAGCATTAGTATATATATCTTTTATATCCATAATTATTTCCTCTCATAATACTCATCAAAAGTCATTCTTCTATCTACAATAGAACCATCATCTAATATTTCAATAATTCTATTACAAACAGTTTGATTTAACTCATGATCTCTTGAAGTTAGTATTAACTCTCCTCCAAACTTCTCTAATCCTTTATTTAACGATGTAATACTCTCTAAATCTAAATGGTTAGTAGGTTCATCTAATATAAGAAAATTAGGCTCTTCTAACATTAATTTACTTATCATACATCTTGCCTTCTCTCCTCCTGATAAAACACTAACCTTCTTAAATACATCTTCACCACTAAATAACATTCTACCAAGAAAACTTCTTAAATGAGTATCATCATCTACTCTATAAAACTGACTTAACCATTCTAAAATATTTTTATCTCGCTCAAAGTAACTACTATTATCTTGTGGTAAGTAACCTACATCTATAGTCTTACCAAACACTACTTCTCCTTCATCACTCTTAATATTACCTGCAAGTATTTCAAAAAGAGTAGTCTTTGCTAAATCATTATTAGAAATAACTGCAATCTTATCCCCACGTAACACTGTAAATGATATATTATTAAGAATTCTTTTACCATCAACTTCTTTACTTAAATTATCTACTTTTAATACTTCTTTACCAATATTCTTAGTAATAGAAAAATCTATATAAGGATATTTTCTAGAAGATGGTACTATCTCCTCTAATTCTATTTTCTCTAACATCTTCTTTCTTGATGTTGCCTGCTTACTCTTAGATGCATTAGCACTAAACCTTGCAATAAACTCTTGTAATTCTTTAATCTTCTCTTCTTTCTTCTTATTAGCATCCTTCATCTGTTTTAAAGCTAACTCACTAGATTGATACCAAAAGTCATAATTACCTATATACATCTTCATCTTACCATAATCTATATCTACTATATGTGTACATACTTTATTTAAGAAATGTCTATCATGACTAACAACTATTACTGTATTAGGATAATTTATTAAAAACTCTTCTAACCAATTAATTGCATCTAAATCTAAACTATTAGTAGGTTCATCTAATAAAAGAATATCAGGATTACCAAATAAAGCAGATGCTAACATTACTTTAACTCTTAACTTAACAGGTATATCTTTCATATCTTTATCAAAGTATTTATCACTAACACCTAAATTAGTTAAAAGTATCGCTGCATCATTTTCTGCATTCCAACCATCCATATCTAAAAACTCTGCTTCAAGGTCAGCTAGTCTATATCCATCTTCTTCACTAAACTCACTATGAGAATATAACTCTTCTTTTTCTTTCATTATCTTATAAAGACGATCATTACCCATAATAACAACATCTAACACTCTCATATCATCATACTCGTAATGATCTTGTTTTAATATCGAAATTCTCTCATCACTACTAACACTAATACTACCAGTAGTAGTATCAATCTCTCCTGTAAGAAGCTTTAAAAAAGTACTTTTACCCGCTCCATTCGCACCTATTATTCCATAACAATTACCACTTGTAAATTTTAAATTAACATCTTCAAACAAAACTTTTTTATCAAATCTTAAACTAACATTATTAACTTGCAACATAATATATTCACCCGTTAAAATTCTATCAAAAATCTAAAGAAAAAGAAAGTTATTTTAAAACTTTCTTATGACCAATAGAAGCTTCAATAGGATAAGCTTCTCCTATTCTAGATATTTCTGTCATTCCCACTAACTTTTTAACTGAATCCCATTCTAAATCTCTAGAAATAAATAAATGATTTACTATTTCTCTATTATTTAAGATATGAGTATTCTGAGCGACTAATGAAGAAACATCTTCTAAATTAAAGTTATCACAAAATGTATTAGTATCAACTTCTCTAGGAAATCTACCTGCCACTATTCTACTTGGCACATATTTTTGACTATCTTCTCTACTATAATCACTACATAAATCATAAACATCATAAAAACCTTTTTCATCTTTACAATTTACATTAACACATACTAAAGGCTTATTATCATAATATAAGAACGAACTACTAAGATTTTCCTTTCCTGCGTCTACTCTACAAAAACTAGTTTGATTCTTTGCAAGAGTAATTGCCTTATCATTATAATTAACACTTTTATAATCATGAGCCTTTAAATAATCTAAATTAACATCACGACTAATATGTTCTCCTTGTAACATAACAAGATCATATCCTTCAGTTACAAGTTTTTTTGATATAATCTCTATTCTTTTTTTATTCCTTACAGGAATAAAACTTCTTCCTAAATTCATACTTAATATTCTTAAATCTTTCATAAATATACCTCCAACTCCCCTAATGTTCTTGTATTATACCACATTTTCCTCTTAAACGCAACCTAATTTTCCTTTTCTCTTAAGATATAGCTTCCTTACTAGTTCTACAGGTATAACAGAAAAGGCACAAAGTAACATAATTTCTACTTCTTTTAGACTAAGTGATGTTGTTCTAAATAACTCTCCTCCATAGTAAATAAGGATTACTTGAACTATAACAATGAAAAGAATAATTCCTAAAAACACTTTATTAGAAAGAAGGTTAGCGAAAATATTAAGACGATTAGTTCTAGCATTAAAACTATTAAATATCATCATAAAGATGAAAAGTCCAAAGAAAGCACTCATGAAATAGATATCATTTTTACCACTTCTAAAGAAGGAATGAATAAAAGGACTCTTTAAAAAGAAAATACAAAGTAAAAAGGAATAAATACTAGTAAAAACAATCTCATGAATCATATAACTATTAAGAATTTTCTCATCACGCTTCTTAGGAGGTTCTTCCATATATTCTAAAAGCGGCGCTTCATAAGAAAAAGCAATCCCAGCAAGAGTATCCATAACCATATTAACCCAAAGCATTTGAATTACTGTAACAGGATTAGGAACCCCAATAAATGGACCTACAATTGATAAGAAAACAGCACAGAAATTAACAGTTAATTGAAAGATAATGAACTTACGAATACTTTTAAATATTGTTCTACCATAAGAAATCGCTTTTACAATAGAATTAAAATTATTATCAAGTAAAATTATATCACTAGCTTCCTTACTAACTTCCGTACCACTTCCCATAGCAAAACCAACATCTGCTTTTTTTAATGCCGGAGCATCATTAACCCCATCACCAGTCATTCCAACAACAAGATCTAATTCTTGACTAAGCCTTACTAACCTACTCTTATCAGTAGGTAAAGCCCTTGCAACTACTTTGAGTTTAGGAATAATTCTCTTAACCTCATCATCACTCATTTTATTTAACTCACTACTAGTAAGAATAATATCTCTATCACTATTTATAATCCCAGCATCTTTAGCAATAGATTTAGCCGTTACTTTATTATCACCAGTTATCATAACTGTTTTAATACCAGCTTTTCTCACCAGCTCTATTCCATCCCTTACTTCTTCTCTTAACTCATCTTTAATAAATAAAAGACAAAGAAAAGCAAGACCATCACCATCATCAAGCGCTAACATTAAAACTCTAATCCCCTTTTTAGCATAATCATCTATTACATCAATAATTCTATTTTTATTAACTAAAGGATTCTTTCTTCCACTAGGTAAATAACAGTATTTACACCTATCAAGTAATACTTCAGGAGCCCCTTTATAATAAGTAACTTCTCTATTATTTTCTAAAACTTTAGTATAAGAATATTTATTCTTACTATCAAAAGGTACTTCTTTTATTTTTTTAAAAGAATAATTAACATCCCCCAAGTAATTAACTAAAGCCTTATCAGTAGCATTCCCCCCAACCCATATCTTCTTCTCTTCATCATATACACATCCTGTATTAGATAATATAGACTTCTTAAAAAGGTTATAATAAGAAATATTATTTTTAAGTCTACACTTTTCTTTATAATAATCCAAATTACCAAACATAACACCTACTACTTCAAGCTCCCCCTTAGTTAAAGTACCAGTTTTATCTGTAAATAAGATATTTAAACTACCAGCAGTCTCTATTCCCATAAGTTTCCTAACTAAAACATTATCTTTTAACATTCTTTTCATATTACTAGATAGTACTAATGTTATCATCATAGGTAATCCTTCTGGAACAGATACTACTATTATTGTAACAGCAAGTGTTAATGCTTCTAAAAAGTATGCAAATAGTAATGATGTATCAGATAAAGTAAATAGTATTCTATCTATATCAAAGTTATTATTAATTATTAAAACTGAAAAAAGATAGGAAAAAGCAACTAAAAAAGCCCCAATATAACCTATTCTACTAATAACTTTAGCAAGTTCCCCAAGTCTTAACTTTAAAGGACTAATAGGCTGTTTATCTTGTAATTCTAAAGATATCTTTCCATAAAAAGTATTAACCCCTACTTTAGTTACAACCATTTCCCCCACTCCATGATATATAACACTACCTCTTAAAAGTTCATTATTACTAGTAGGATTAAGACCATTAATAAAAGGCTTTTTATATACTTCTTTACTCTCTCCTGTAATAGAAGATTCATCAACACTAACTTCTCCTTTAAATAATACACCATCTGAAACTATTCTATCACCTGATTCAAGTAATATAATATCTCCTACTACTACATCATTTACATCTATAAGCATTACTTTTCCATTACGTCTTACTTTTACTTTAATAGATTCCGCTTCTTTTTGTAATTTTAAAAAAGCTTTTTCACTACCATATTCTGATATAGTAGAGATAAATGATGCAAGAAAAATAGCGATTACAATACCAACAGTCTCATACCAATCAAAGTCTTTAATTAAGAATATTGTTTTAATACCTAGGGCAATTAAAAGTATTTTAATAATAGGATCACCTAAACTTCTAATAAATTGTTTAAAAAAACTATCTTTTTTTACCATTACTAAAGCATTGTTACCATATTTTTCTCTTGATTTAATTACTTCATCATTACTTAAACCATTACTATTTATTTTCATATGCAACCTCCTATAAAATACTATGAAAATAAATAAAGGTTTAACCTAATAACCACAAGACAAAAAAATACATATATTATTTTGTAATATATGTATCAACTCTTCTATCCATATATACTCTTGCAAGCATTCTTGTTTTTATTTTTTCTTCTTTCTTTTTATTTATTAAAGAAAGTAAATTTCTAGTTAAATCACTTTTAGCAAAAAAAGAAGAAAAAGAAGAAATTGGTATTAAATTATTATCATCTGTAAGATTATATCCATCATAAGAAGTTTCACTATAAACAAATGGATAAAACTTTAATATATTATTATCTAATTCAAATCTAGCATGAATAGCATCAACATCAGCAAATTTAATAATCGCTTCAAGATATTTACAAGAAGAGTCTAAAGAAACAAAATCAACTCTAATATTATCTTCTAAAAAAGAAGAATCAAACATAGTTAATTCACTAATTAACTCTTTCTTTAAATCAAAAATATTAAACTCTTTACTATCTAAATCAGGCGTTACTAAAATAGTAGAATTATTTTTTTTATAACCATAAAGACCATGAGCAATTCTAGATATTTCTCCATCAACATAAATTCTACTAAAACATTCCCCTGTTTTTACATCTATATTTTTAAGATACTTAGTATCATCATTAATTTTATCAGCGCTAATATATTCTTTATCTTTAGTAATTGTAATATCACTATATATAGTAGCTTCTTTTTCTAAAAGATCCCTTTTAGTAAGTTTACCTGCTACTACCAAACTATTATTTCCTTTAATATAATCTCCAAAAATAGGACCTACTCCTAAATAATATAATGTTGGAAAATAAATCATTGACATTCTTTTAATGATATAGTGATGCTCATTAAAAGACATAGTCGCTAATTTATCATCAATTAAACCATTTATTACCATAATACTACCTCATTACTTCTATTATATATATATATATATATATTATATGAACAAAAAAGAAAAAAATCAAATAAAAAAAGAGCCGAAGCCCTTTATCTGCTTTTAATTAAAGCAATATAGTTATTTACCTGACTAGCCCAAGTAGTACTAGCAGCATATTTTGGTCCTATCGCTTCAGGTGTCGTAAGTCCATAAGAATAGTAATTACGATATAAGTTATCTAAATAACCCATAATACCTTCATCTAAAGTAGGA
The DNA here is from genome assembly GCA_944331955.1 of uncultured Bacilli bacterium. Classification (GTDB taxonomy): domain Bacteria; phylum Bacillota_I; class Bacilli_A; order RF39; family UBA660; genus Onthousia. The sequence continues at coordinate 6,003 of CALVIY010000018.1, read as the reverse complement.
TATGCTTTATAAGCTCCTCCACCACAACTTGGTCCACCTTTTTGACCACCAACATTATTACATTCACGAACTAAACTACTACAAGTTCCATTACATCCAGTTTCATGAAGAATAATAGCAGTTGCCATATAAGGATCAATTCCAAGTTGTAATGAATAACTAGCTATTAAATAACCTTTCCCTGAAATAGTAGAGTTTAAAGAACGATTTAACTTATCAGCTAACTGTCCCATAGTAAGTCCATCAAAAACTATTGGATCAACAGGAACAGTATTAACTTCTTCATAAGTTTTAACATCCTCTAACTCTTCTTCGATAACTACTTCTTCAGTAGCATTATCTACTACTTCAGTATTATTATTAGATTCCTCTACAGAATTTTCTACATTCTTATTAACCTCTTCTACTTTTCCTGCATAAGAATCCTTCATTGTCACAGTTTCATAAGCTACAGCATTATCTTCTATTTCAAAAGCTTTATACTGTAAAACTCCGGCTAAGCCTATCATAAAAACACCAATAGATGCCAAGGTAAGACTCAGCTTACTAACTTTTTTCATAGTTCCTCCTTCAAATAAGAACAATAAAATTGTACCAAATATTCATTTTTTTGTCAAATTTGACACCCGAACCTATTATATTATATGTTTTTTCTTGACTTTTTCTTAGTTTTATTTCTGTAAGAAATATATATTAAAGTTCCACCAATTATTATTAATAATCCACCTGCTAAGTAAACATAAGTAGCATTACTAGCAGTATTAGGAACTTCTACAGGCTTAGAATTAAACATAACTGTACTTTGAATCTCACCATTAGGTAATACATCAAACTCTACTTGAGAAGGATTTAAAACATAACCCTCTGGAGCAAGTGTTTCTGTAAGAGTATAATGTCCACTAGGAAGTTTTTCTATATAATGAGGAGTATCAGTAGAAGTCCACTCTTCCACAACTTCACCATCACTATTTTTAATTACTAAATGTGCACCACTTACTTCTTCACTATTAGTAATATCTTGTTTACTTATATATACTTTTGTATAGTCATTAACAAAATTAACAACACTAACAGTATTAGAATCAGTTACACTAAAGTAATAAGCATTACCATTAAGAACAACACCTTCTGGAACACCAACTTCTACTAATCTATAATCACCTAATTCTAATTCATCACTAACATAAACATCTTCAGTAGTTTCTATTTCGCTAACAGTATTACCTTCACTATCTTTAAGTTCAAACTTATATCCACTAACACCATTAGTATCAATCTCTAGTTTTCTGCCATTAACAGTAATTTTTAAAACATCACTAGATATATTAATAGTTTGTACTTTACCAGTTTCTAATACTTCAAATACTACTTTAGAACTACTACCAATATATCCCTCTGGAGGTTCTACTTCTTCTAAAGAATATATACCAGCAGGAATTCTTGTAATAACATAAGGCTCATCTGTACTAGTAAACTCAATTGCCTCCATAGTACCATCCTCACGATTTAATCTCATTAAAGCCCCACTAATATATTCCCCTGTATTAGCATCTATCTTACCTAAGTTTAAGACTATAGGTTTATTTTTAATAGTAATAGTAACTTCTGGAGTATCATTATCAAGAGTAAATTCATGTAATGTTTTATCTAAGATATAACCATCAGCAGATTTAACTTCTCTAACATAGTAAGTACCTGCATTTAAATCAGTTAAAACAGTTGGACTACTAGTTGTTGTAATAGTTTTAATACGGTCTTTATTACTATCAAGTATTTCTAATGTAACTCCACTAATTCTATCACCAGTTTCACTATCCACTTTAGAAATAGTTACCTTAGTCTTTTTATTAGAAATATTATAACTAACTACATCATCAGTATCTTTAACTGTAACAGTAACTCTTGAAGTATTACGTATATATCCATTAGGAGCTTCCAACTCTTCTAAATAATATGTACCACTCTTTAATCCTCTAATTACATAAGGTTCACTTCCACTAGTAAATGTTTCTACTTCATCACCACTACTATTAACAAGTCTAAGTTTAGCACCCGCTACATATTTACCTGTATCTTTATCAACTTTACCAAGTCTAATTTCGTTTTTCTTATTTTCAAACTGTACTTGTAAATTAGTAGTATTATCATTAACAGTAAAGCTAACAGGATCACTATCTAAAACATATCCATTAGGAGTTTTTGTTTCTTTAACATAATATGTACCTGGACTTAATTTAGATAAAACATGAGGAGTATCTGATGTTGTAAAGGTATCAACTACCCCACCAGAACTATCAGTTACTTGTAAAGTCGCTCCACTAACAGGATCACTAGTCTCACTATCTACTTTAATAATACTAATTTGATTCTTTGAATTATAAAATGTTACTGTTAAAGGTTCAGTCTGATTAGAAGTAACTGTAAAATTAACAGGACTTTCACTTAAAACATAACCATCAGGTGCTGCTATCTCAACAACTTTATACTCACCTGGAGCAAGTCCTCTAATAACATGCGCACTAGTAGTTGTAGTCCATTCATCAACAGTATAATTATCATAAACATTTACAAGTCTTAGTCTCGCTCCACTAATCATCTTCTTATCACTAGCATCACGTTTTTCAATAATAATTTCATTCTTCTCATCTTCAAAATCAACTGTTACTCTAGGATTACTCTTACTGACAGTAAATGTTTTCTCTTCATCATTTAAAACATAACCAGAAGGTGCAGATACCTCTACAACTTTATAAGTACCTGAAGTAAGCCCTGGAACAGAAACATAATCATTTGTCGATGTAAATCTATAAACTTCTTCATTACTACCATTTAGTACTTTTAACACCGCTCCACTAACTGGATTATTAGTATCACTATCAACTTTTCTAATTAACACTTCAAAAGGATTATTAATAATAGTCTCAGTAGGATTTAAATTAGATGTATTAATAATAACATTACTACTAGCATTTTCTACATAATAACCATCAGGTGCAGAAGTCTCTGTAATTGTATAAGAACCAGGTAATAAATTAGAAATCTTATAAGGACTAGTTGTTGATGTAAAACTTGCCACAACTTCATTAGTTATATCACGTTTAACTTCTATACTAGCACCTGCTAAAGGCTTGCTAGTATTACCATCAACTTTATTTATAGTTAAACTACCTGTAGGCATAGATACATTAGTAGAAACAGTCTTTTGTTTAGGAATAGAAACTAAAGTTGAAACAAAAGATTGTTGCATAGTTTCAGCCATATCACTAGGTGGAGAATAACTATAAGCTTCATATTCTGAATAATTAACAGTAACACTAACTTTAACAGAAATAGGTTTATCTAAACTAGCAAGATTTACTCTTAACTTAAAACCACTACCACTATCAATAGTACCACTAACAGGACTATTATTACTATCTAATACTTGAACAGCACTATTATCTACACTAACTTGATAATTACTAAAAGGAACATTAGAAGTAACACTAATTGTATCAGTAATTAAATATGTATTATCACTACTTAATTTAAAACTACTACTATTTAAACTAAAGCTAGGAGTAATAGTTGAAGGATTATTCTTAGCATTAAGAGCACCAGATACTAAAGGCTCAATAAATTTATAATAAGCACTCTCACTAATAACCTTCTTTTGATTAGCCGTTAAAACTCCATTTTGACTATCACTAACACCATTACTTCTATCTTGATACCACCACACTGCAATCTGTGTTAAATACTCATCATTCTTATCAGTACCAGTTAAACTCTTAGCAGGATATCCATTTTGAATTAAATAAACATATCCTGCATCAAGAGTACCTTCATTCTTAGTAATAGTTTGTCCAGGAGACCAACCTTTTTCCTTTTCAAGACAGTAAACAGTATATCTATTAACTCCATCTGTAGCATAAAAAGGTATTAAAGATATAGCCTCATTATCAAACAATACATCAGAAAACAAATCAACACGATCGTTAACAGCATGACCCTGATCAGTAGTAAGTGTATCAGGAAGTTCTGATAAAGCATAAGATGTCGCTACTGTCTTAGCAAAAAATATAACCATAACAGCAGAAATAAATAAACTTGCTGTCACCTTTATCCAATCATTTTCACTCTTTCTAAAAAAGTTACTTACACTCTTAAACATAAAATCACCTATCTTTATTAAGATTATAACACATTCAAAAGAAAAATTGTTTAAAAATAGTAAAATATATACTATTCACTTTCAGAACTACCCTGTTCGCCTTCTTTAAACTCATTAAGTTCCATAATAGATAATTCTTCTATTTCATAATCACTTATATCTAATAATTCCTTTTCTTGAAATTCTATTACTACATTAACACTATCTAAAGGTGCAATATCTTCATAGCGATAAATATAACTAAGGTCTGCATTTTTATCAAATACAATTTTAAGATAATTACTAGGAGCAAGAACTTGACTATTATTTCTTAAAACAAACTCAATTTCTCCTTGACCTTTATTATAAGTAATATCCATAGAATTAACACACAAATCATTTAAACAATGAGTACTTAGTAAGTTAGTACTATCATTTGTTAATGTTTTAGAAACCTTTTTTACAGATTTATTATCATTAGCAAAAAAGATAATACTAACTCCTAAGACTATTAAAATAACCGCTATTATTATTATAAAATTTACTTTTACTCTCCTTTTTCTCTTCAAAACAATCACTCCTTCTAAAATAGGAACTAAAATAAATTGATATTATCGATTACAAATTGTACCTTTACCTGAATATGCGAATATTGCATTTTCTTTATAAGCACAGTTTCCAGCAAAATCACATAATTTAAAGTTTGTCCTAACACTATGTCCATCTATACAAGAAGCATCAACTCCTGTAAACGCAGTACCAGTTTCACCAGAACCAATACTAGCATATTGCGTAGATTGATAATAATAATTATATTTATCTCCATAAATATCACTTGGTTTATGTGAATAATCATTACCTTTACTACAAGTTGCACCACAACTTGCATCTCTATGGTCTGTATAACAGTACTCCCAAACAGAAGTACTACCATTTATTCCAGAAACATCATCTTTAACATCCCAACCAAATCTCTGACGTGGCTTACCAGTACTCTCATCATAACATTTATAAGTACTTACAAATTTAGGAGGAGTTTTATCGATATATTTATTTACTTTACAACTTCTTGTATTACCAACTCTATCTTTAAGAGAAATTGTATCTGTAGCTCCCTCTGTAGTAAAGGTTCGTGAGAAGCTAGCTGATGTACAACCACTACCTCCATCTGAACATGCAACAGCTATTGTTCTATCATTTTTAGTCCATGTAGTACTTTGTCCAGTTATCGCACCACAACTTGGAGCAGTTTTATCAATTTTTACAGTTTGATTAGCAGGACATGTTGTTGTATTTCCTAGCTCATCAGAAACTATACCTGGAGATGCAGTTGTTGTATTAGTATCACCTGAATACGTTTTAGTAACATTGCCTGTACAACCACTACCTGCATCATTACATGTACCTTTTATTGTTACTGGACCTCTTGACCAACTTGAAGATCCTCCACTACTAACACACTTAGGACCACTTCTATCTAGTTTTACTGTATAACTGGAACTTCTAGAGTTACCCGCAGCATCACTTACACTATATCTAACAGTAGTAGTTCCTTCATTATTAACATTTGCAGTTGTTGATCCTCTTCCACTACTTGCACCACTTAAACTATAAGATACAGTACAACTTCCACTACCACTATCACTACAGCTTCCTCTTGTTACCACATATCCCTTATACCAAGTATTGTTTGAATAATTAGCTAAACCACTAATATTAGTAGAACTTCCTATATTACCAGCACCATTTTTCTTCTTTAAAACAGCTGATAAAGTAGGTGCTGTTCTATCTAGCTTAACAGTATAACTTCTACTAGCAGAATTACCAGCAGCATCTTCTACTGTATATGTAACAGTGGTAGTTCCTTCATT
>CALVIY010000017.1 GCA_944331955.1 uncultured Bacilli bacterium | reverse complement strand
AGTAAATCTAAAACCTTTAAAGAAGCTCAAAGTGCTTTAACACCATTAACTTTTATATGCTTCTTTCCAGGTATGATTGCTTTCATGGCTGGTATTAGTTCATCACCACTTTTATCATTAGTACCTTTCTTAAACTTTACACTTTTATTTCAAGATATAGTTGTAGGAAATATAGATATTGTTAATATCTTATTAATGAGCTTATCAACGATTGTCATTATTACATTAGTCTTAGTAGTAATAATTAAACAATATAAGAGTGAAAAAGTATTATTTTAGACTAGTTATCGACCACTTTTAGCATCTTAGTACTCAAAATTGGTCGATAACTTGGCTTTTTGAGTTAAAATAGGGCTTTTAAGAGTTCTATTTTTTTATTATAATTTTAATAGAAAGAAAGTGATTATATTGAAAATATATTTAGTTAGGCACGGACTAGTAAATCATAATTTAAAAAGAATATACTCTAGAGAAGATGAAGATTTAAACGAAACAGGTATAAGTGAAGCTTATGAATTAAAAGAAAACATTTCTAATATTTTGTATGATATTATTATTTCTTCACCATTAAAAAGAGCTATACATACTGCTAATATCATAAACAGTGCTAATAAAGAAATTATTATTGATGAAAGATTAAGGGAACGAGATCCAGGTAGTTTATCAGGTAAACCTTTAGAAGTTACAAATAGAGAAGAATATTGGAATTATTATTCTAAAATTCAGTATGGTACTTCTGAAAATATTAGAGAATTCTTTAATAGACTAAAAGATTTTTTAGAGGATTTAAAAACAAAAGATTATGAAAGTGTTATAATCGTCGCCCATAGTGGAGTATCAAAAGCTTTCTATGGCTATTTCAATGGAATTAATGATGGAAAATTTCTTAATTTAGGATTAAATAACTGTGAAGTTAAAGAGTATATTTTATAAAATATATTATAGATTATACTGATATAATTAGCTGAAAGGAGATTAATGATGAATAATAAAAAAATCTTATTAATACTTTCGATCTTATTTTATTTGTTTTCTATTATAATAATTGGATCATATTTATTATTTGATTTAACAAAGACAATAAGTATGACAGCAATTTTTAGATTACTATTATTAATTATAAGTTGTATATTTCTATATTTTGGTGGTTTTTATTTATCTAAATATAGAAATGATAATAAACCAATGAAAGTAAATTTATGGATATTCTTTATTCTATATTTACTTCTATTCTTTACTTTAACATTATTTGATGAGTATTTTGGAAGAACAGGCTTTTTTAATATTTCTTGGTCAAGTGAAACTTTAAATAGTTATTTAAAAGATAGATTTAATATTATCCCTTTTGCAACTATTACAAGTTATATAAACGCTTTTGATAGTTTATATGATACTAGCACTATTATGTATAATCTCTTAGGAAATATTGTCGCTTGTATACCTATGGCTTTCTTTTTACCATTACTCTTTAAAAAACAGAATAAATTTAAAGTATTTTTAATAACTATTATTTTATTTGTTTTAGGAATTGAACTACTTCAATTTATAACCTTATCAGGTAGTTGTGATATTGATGATTTAATTTTAAATGTTTCTTTTGCACTTATCATCTATAAAATATTAAAGATACCTTCAGTAAATAAATTGTTAAGAAATATTTTCTTATTAGAGAATAATAAAATAAAAAGAAGTTCTATTGTTAAAATAGTAATTGTCTTTTTTATAGTTGTAAGTTTAGGAGTAGGATTAGTTTTTTATAGAAGAACACTCTATGATAAAAACTTAGAAGAATATGATAATTATTATAATTATAGATTAGAAATAGTAGATGATTCCCTAGGCTGTGATGGAGAAAAGTTTTTTGAAGATGAATATTATGAATACTATTTTAATTGTAAAAAGAGTGATAATGTTTATGCAGTTATTAATGATAATGAAAAGTATTTAGTGAAAGATTTATTAAATGATGATAATACGGATTACTATATTACGATTGATAAGATGAAAGATGCTGGCTTAGAATATATAAGAGTAAATAAATATGAAGAAATAAATATTAGTGGGACTGGAGAAATTTATGCCGATATTAAAATTGATAATGAAAAACTTGTAAATATAGAAGAAGTAGAAGCTTATTCAGATTATGATATAAATAATCCTACTAGTTCTAAATATAGATTAAAGTTCTTTGTTATACCTAAAGAAGTTGGAGAGACGAATGCTAGCATTAGAATTTTAAATGCTAAAGATGATACATTGAACTTAGAAAAGAAATATAAAATAAATATTGATAAAGATTTAAATGTAACTGTTGAGGAGTTAGGTTAGAATTATTATGAAAATATATATTATAGGATCACCTGCTTCAGGTAAAACAACTTTATCAAAAATATTAAGTAAAAAATATAATATAAAAAGTTATGAACTTGATAAATTAGTTTTTGATGATAATAATAATCATATTAGAAGAGATGATGAAACTATTAAGAAAATGTTTAATAATATTTTATCTAAAGATTCCTTTATAATTGAAGATGTTTTAAGAAGTAAATTTATTAAAGGATTAGAAAATTGTGATAAGATATATTATATAAACATAAAGAAAAGAGATATTTATAAAAGAGTTATAAGACGGTGGCTTAATCAAAGAAATGGTAAGGAAGAGTATAATTATCCACCAACATTATTACAGTTAATAGATATGTTTAGAGTTGTTAATAGTTATTATAAGAAAGAAAAGAAAAAGCTAGATTATATTAATAATTTTAAAGAAAAAGTTATTTATTTAGATAAAGATAAATTAAATGAGTTAGAAAATCGATAAGGAGTAAAAATTATGTCATTAAAAAATGCGAAAGAACATTTAGGAAAATATGGATTTGATAATAAAATAAAAGAATTTGATACATCATCTGCAACGGTAAAGGAAGCATCACTTGCTTTAAACTGTAGGGAAGCTGAAATTGCTAAGACTTTATCATTTTTAGTTAATAATAAACCTATATTAATAGTAACAGCAGGTAATAGAAAGATAGATAATGCTAAATATAAAGTTGTATTTAATGAGAAAGTAAAAATGATTAAAAGAGATGAGGTAGAACCATTTATTGGTCATAAGGTAGGAGGAGTTTGTCCTTTTGGAATAAATGATGGTGTAGATGTTTATTTAGATATATCTCTAAAAGATTTTGATGTAGTCTATCCTGCTTGTGGTAGCGAAAACAGTGCTATAGAACTTACTATTAAAGAGTTAGAAGAAACATCTAATTATAAAGAGTGGGTAGATGTTTGTAAAATAATAGAAGAAGGTTAAGTTTATGAAAAATATTTTATTATTATCATTTTTACTTTTATTAGTAGTTATCTCTTGTAATGTTATAGTAGTAAATGCAAAGGAAACATCTTATAACAGTTCTATAACTATTTTAAGAGCAGGTGGAGGAAGTAGTAGTGGATCTCATTCGAGTTCTGGTGGTTCTAGTAGTAGACATTATGGAAGAAGAGGTTATAGTAGTCCTATTTCTAATATTATTTCTGCTATAATATTTATCATTATAATATTTGCATCCACTATCATCTTATATTTTAAAGTACTAAGAGCATCTTTTAATAGTAAAAGATATTTAAGACTATTAGACAATAAAGATAGTACTTGGAAGTATAAAACTATTGAAAAAAGAGTAATAGAAACATTCTATATTGTAGAAGAAGCTTGGACTAATAACGATATTAGTAAAGCGAAAGACTATATGGATAAAGATTTATATGAGAATTTTAAGTCTAAACTTGAGTGGATGGATATTAATAATAGAAGAAATATCTTAAAGAAAATAAGATTAGTTAATCTAAAGCCTGTATCTGTTTATGATGATTTAGATGACAATAAAGATTTAATTTGGTTTTATATTAAGGGTAAAATGATAGATTATATTATTGATACTAAGACAAAGAGTATAGTCAGTGGAAATACTAAAAATAAATCTTTTGTAGAGTTTTGGAAATTTGTTAAAAATGATAATAATGAATGGGTATTAAGTGAAATATTACAGGAAGATGAGAGTAGTAAGATAGGCTTATAAAATAAAAAAAGTAGTGTTTTATACTACTATTTTTTAGTCTCCAAACATTTCAAAGATTTCACTCATAAATGATTCTCTTTTTTGTTTTCTAGGTTTTTCTTCATAATGTTTTGTTTCTTCTTTAACTTCTTTTTTTATATAAGCATCTTCTTTTTCCATAATCTTTTCAAGTTCTCCACGGTCTAACCAGATACCACGGCACTCTGGACAATAATCTATTTCTACACCGCGTCTTTCACTCATTAGTAGAGTAACATCTTTACAAACTGGACATTTCATAAACATCTTCCTTTCTTTTTATTTATTATAACTTATGAAAAATGTATAGTAAATAGGAAATTTATGTTATATAATTAAATAGTAAAGGTGTGGTAAAATGTTTAAAGTAGAGGAGAATAGAACTATATATTTAGATGATAAAGGTAATATTCTAGGTGAGGTAGATTATCCTTATATATCTTCTAATGTTGTAGATGTTAATCATACTTTTGTTGATATAAGCTTAAGAGGAAAAGGTATTGCAAGTCTTCTTTTAACTTATGCTTTTAATTATTTTAAAGAAAATAATATTAAAGTAAAATGTAGTTGTTCTTATGCAATTAAATGGATTAATAATCATGAAGATTATCAAGATTTAATTATAAATAACTAAAGGGAGTATTTTATTATGACAAGTAAAAAAATTAAAATTATTGTACTAATAGTATTTATGGGCTGTTTTATTTTTAATGCTTTTTCATTAGGTAGTGGCATTTATAATGACTATCAAAATGATAGTATAGATTATGAAATTAAAGAAGAGATAAGAAACGCTCCACCTGATGTTTTAGAAGAGTTACAAATTGATGATATAAACAATATAGATGAAGATGTTGTTATAAAGTTAAAAAATAAATACTTTATGAATGCTATTATTATTGTTTTAGTTCTATCTTTATTTTTAGCAATTGTAGAACCAATATTATTATGGATTATTTTAATCGCTATTTATTTAAGTAGAAAAAAATATATGAAATTAAAACTATCTAGTGTTGATTTTTCTAAAGATAAAAGTTATTATCGTGATGTATTAAAAGAATATTCTCCATCAGTATTATCTTATATTGATAACTTTAGTATTGATTATACTAGTTCTTTATTAGGAGATCTTTTAGCATTAGAACAAAGGAAAATGATTACTATAAATCAAGATAATATTACGGTATTAAGTAATGAAGGAAAAGATGCATTACCTATAACATTGGAATATGTATTTGAAAATATTATTAATGGTAATTTAAATATAGATAGATTCGCTTATGAAAATATGATTATAAAAGAAGCGAGAAGTTTAAATTTATTAGAAGATGATAAAAAAGTAAAAAGTCATATTAAAAAAGAAATATTAATATCTATTATTATTTATATAATATTTATAATAGTTACTATAGTTTTATTTAATAATATAGAAAATATAAATATTATGAATAATATTTTATTAGTCTTTGTTATTTTCTTTATCTTCTTTATATTATTTTTGATTTTAACATATTATCCTTTAACAAAAATTATATCGTTAATAATTTTAACTAATAAGTTAAAACAAAATAATGGTATAAGAACTTCTATTGGTGAAGAAGTTAATTTAAAGTTAGAAGGATTAAAAAACTTCTTAAAAGATTTCTCTATACTTGATGAAAAGACTAAAGAAGAATTAATTATTTGGCAGGATTATCTTATATATTCAGTAATTTTTAATCAAAATACTAAGATAGTTGATAAGTATAAAAATGTTATTAAATAATCTTTCATAATTAGCCCATAGTTTTCCCATATTCTTCCTTTATACTAAAAATATGAAAGGAGGAGATTATATCGTAAATATTAAAGTTATAAATTAAACAGTGCCTAATTGTAGCAATGGTATGAAAATATTAAAGAACTTATCTAAAGTAGAACGTGAACTTGATATGGAATTTAATATTGAGAAGATAGATTCTACTTATAAGAAGAAGTATAACATAAATGTCATTCCCGCTCTTATGATAGAAGATAAGGTCATCTCTACTGGTAATGTTTTAACTTATAGAGAAATAAAAAATTACATTAAAGAGCTTGCATAAATGAAAAGGACTCTAGTATTTAGAGTTCTTTTACTTATTAAGAATAGCATCTATTGGTTTAATCTTAGTAATTTTACTTAAAGATATAATGGTAATAATTATAGATATGATAATAGTATAGATAAACATTAAAATTGGTACTAATGGATGAGTAACGATACCATTAAAGATAAAGCCTCTATTACCAAAGATGGAATTATTTAAGATATTGATAATAATGAACCAAAGAATAATAGAAACTATATAAGAGATGATACCTACAGTTAAGCTTTCATATAAGAATATTCTAATAATATCACCTTTATTAGTACCTAAAGCTCTTAGTATACCTATTTGTTTTTTAGAGTAATTTATAGATACATAGATAAAGTTAGAGAATAGTAATATTGTAAAGAGAATAAATACTAAAGTAACAATATTTATATATTTATTTAGATAACTATAGATATAAGCAAGAGAATTTATATCATCAGAGTAGGGCATAGTTATAAATAAAGTTTCACCTCTAGTATCTGCCTCATAACTAGGATATTTTCTAAATGTTTTTAAAAGAGATGTTTCATTGTCATCATATACTCTAAAGGAAGTTAATTCTTTATGAACTACTTCACTCTTTATTTCTTCTAAATAATCTTTACTAATATAATTATCTGTTAGACTAACACCTATTATTTTTAAATCTTTATAAAAACCTTTGGTATTATAATGAGTCTCAAATGGAACAGTTAAATTATTATTAGTAATATAATTAGTTATAAAAGTACTTAAAAGAGTATTATAATCACCATTATTATTTGCTAAATAAATATCTAACTCTTCTTTAAAACCATTTACATATTCTTGTAAGTAGTTAAGAGATACTATTACTTCATCACTATTTAAATTAGTAATAGGGGTTATAACATCTCCATTATTGTTATATACTTTTATACCCGAGATTCCTCCATCTTTTAAGACTTTATCTTCATTTATAACGGCATGGTTTAAAAGCGCTTCATCTGTAGTATTAAACTTTAAATCTAAGTTTTTACCATAAATAGTATAAGCTTTACTAGCATAATAACTAGAATAATCTTGAGATATAGTTTGATTACTTAAATCACTATAACGACTATTATCATCATCAATTATACCTGAAATAATAACATTATTTAATCCAAAATGAAGTTCTCTTCTACTATTAACTAAATTATCATAAGAAGTAGGTTTAAAGAGATTTCCATTTATATCTTTTATTCCTTTTTCCATGATAGTATCGGCAAGATATTTATGAATAACTATTTCATTATTAGTTTTGGGGATAGTACCTATAATATTAGATAGTAGTTTATCATCTTTAACCTCTATATAAGTAGTAATAGGAATAATAGTATCTTTATCATTAAAAGGTTCAAAAGATAAAACAGTGTTATTATCATAAATATAATACATAGGGTTTGCAGTTACATTGTTTTCTTTTTCATAATCACTAATTATTTCATCAGTCATAGGTAGTTCATCAATATCACCTAATCTTGGATTAATAATATTAACATAACTAATATCATAATAAGTTTCGTTATTTTCTATTAAGGTATCAGTTGCAAGTATATTTTTATCAAACATACTTGTATTAACAGATATTCCCATAAAGACTAAAGAGATCATTGTTAATACTACTGTAAAAAACAACTTAATTTTATTACTTTTTAAAGATGTAAAGGCAAAGTGTAAACACTCTTTAAAAGGGAGTCTTGATTTAGTTAAAGAGAAAGTATTATCATCTTTTTCTTCAGTAGTTAAATCATTTCTAATTGGATTACCATCTTGTAGTTCTAATATTTTGTCAGCATAGGTATTAGCGTTTTCTAAGTCATGAGATACAACAACTACTAATTTTTCTTTACTGATTTCTTTTAATAATTTAAAAGTTTCTAAACTAGAATGACTATCCAAGTTACCTGTAGGTTCATCTGCAAGTATTACTTTAGGATTCTTAATTAGGGCTCTTGCAATACCAACTCTTTGTTTTTGACCACCAGATAACTCATTAATATTACGGTATTCTAATCCCTTAAGACCAAGACGTTCTAAAAGATTTAATATTTCTTCTTTGTTAACTTTCTTTCTTAATAATTTGGCAGATAGCATAACATTATCAAAGACATTATATTCTTCTAATAAATTAAAGTCTTGAAATATAAAGCCTATATAAGTATTTCTATAAGAATCATAATCTTTCTCTTTAAAACTATCTATATCTTTATTATCAATATAAATATGACCACTAGTTTTACTATCTAGTCCTCCTAAAATATTTAATAGAGTACTCTTACCACTACCACTTTTACCAATAATAAATACTAAGCCTTTATTACTTAAATTAATATTAATATTATTTAAAGCTTTAGTAATTTGTCCTTTCTTACTCCGATATTCTTTACTAACATTAATAAACCGTATCATAAACCTTCACCTAGTATAATCATAGCATATCTTTAGATAAAAATAATGATTACTTTACGTAAAGTTTAAAAAAAGTGTAAAAAGTTGTAATTTTGAAAATTCAGAGAATTTATAGAGTGAATTTTTAAAATTTGCTAGACGAAAATTTAAAATTTAAGCCATTTTTTATCTGAATTTTAAAAATTAGCAATTTGCATTAAATTTTCTTTCATGTTAGGCTCTTAGCACGAAAGGAGAAATTTTATGATTAAAGTTAGTATAATTGTACCAGTTTATAATAATGGAAAATATTTAAAGACTTGTCTTGATAGTCTTATTAATCAGACACTTGAAGATGTAGAAATAATTGCTGTAGATGATTGTTCTACTGATAATAGTTTACTTATTTTAGAAGAGTATGCTAAAAAGTATCCTAATGTAAAAGTTTATCATAATGAAAAGAATATAGGACAAGGAGCATCTAGAAATAGAGGGCTTGAAGTTGCAAAAGGAGAATATATTGGGTTTGTTGATAGTGATGATTATGTTAGCCGTACTATGTATGAAGATATGTATAACATTGCTATAGAAACAAAAGCACCTTTAGTAATAACATATTTAGATTATGTATATGATGATACTTTTTTTAATAAAACCCCAATATTATTTGAAGATGTTTTTAGTTTTAATCCTCATGATAAAGATAGGAAGCATGTTATTCCTTATGAAACACCATCTTCATGTACTAAATTATATAAAAGAGAACTAATAGGTGACCATAGATTTATGGAAGATACTTTATTTGAAGATGTAGAGTTTACTTATTTTATGATGATGAGATCAGAGAAGATTACAATATTACCTGCCATTAATTATTATTATAGAGCGAATAATTATAATAGTTTATCTTTTAGGACTTATAAAAAGACAGATAAGATATATGACATATTTAAAGTATTAGATAAATTAGAAGAAGATGTTAAAAGTATAAAAAGGGATGCTTTCTTTAAAGAAGAGTTAAAGAGGATATCTATAAAGCATTCTTTATCAAGAATATTTGAGATAAGAAGATGGAATGAATCTATTGAAGTTAGAGAAAAAGCTATAAAAGATTTTTTAGAAGTCGTTTATAAAAAGTATGGTGGGTTACAGAACATAAATATTATAGAATTACAAAAATCGATAGGGCATGAATGTTTAGATGAATTTTTAATGTTTTTAAGTACAAAAGGTGAAGTTGAAGTTACATATGGATATAAATAAAAAAATGTCAAATTGGTGGAAAAATGTCAAATTGGTGGAAAAAGTCTATTGCAGTAATTCTTAGATTGTGTTAAAATTAAGTTAACAAGAATAACAGGATACTAGAAAGAGGGTAAAATTATGAGAAAAATATGTTTACAATATGTTACCTGGGGGGGGGCAGTTTAGTAAATATAAGTAATAATATTACTTTCTTTTGTTATGCAAAAATGAAGGAATAGTGTATTTATTTATACTATTCTTTTTTGATGCACTTATATAGTTTGTCAAAAATATTGATATTTTTGACAAACTATGATAATTTAAAAGAGTATAGAAGATAGAATCTTGGGTAGACTAGAAAAATAAGAAGGAGTAGTGAAAAAATGAAAACAAAGAAGAAAGAAAATATTATAATAATAGCGATATTAGTTGTTATGGTAATAGCAATAATAGGAGTAAGTTATGCTGCTTTTAGTTTTAGTCAGCAAGGTAGTGTTCCTAATAAAATTACAACAGGATCAATTACTATGACTTATACTGAGACAGATAATACTATAAGTTTAAGTAATGCCTTACCTACAACAGATAAAACAGGTACGACAAGATTAAAAGATGGAGAGTACTTTGATTTTACTGTTAGTAGTGAGATAACAGGTGAAGTTAATATCAACTATGAAATAAGTGCCAAAGAAGTAGGGGATGGCACTATAGATGGTTCTAATATTAAACTTTACTTAACTAAGTTAAATGGTGAAAGTGAAGAACAATTAATGACACCAGAAGTATATAATGAAGAGACTGACTCTAATGAATATACAGGAAGACCTGCAGGAGAGATGAGTTTATATACTTCAAGTATGAATGCAAGTGAATCTAATGATTATAGACTTAGAATGTATGTCCGTGAGGAGTATAACCCTCAAGGAGATGGAGGAGGATTAACCTTTACAGTACAAGTAAACGTATATGGAAAAGCAGGAGAAAAGTACGTTCCTCTAACTACACAAGAGATATTAGAAGATAATGAGTTACAAGAAGAAAAAACAGGAATGTTTAATTATGCAAGTAATGGAAGTTATATAAGTTCATTTGACCCTGACAATGGTCCACAATATGGAAGTGAACCTAGTCAAGTAACAAATGGGTTATTCAGTATGGAAGATGAAGATGGAACAAGTTATTATTATAGAGGTGCAGTAGAAAATAATAATGTTCAATTTGGTGAATATCAAAGTGATTATTATGTATATAACTATGGTAGTAGATATTTCCAAAGCTTAGAAGCTTGTCAAGAATATAATTCAAGTTGTAGTGAAAGTAATAGAGTAAAACTAGCAAGTGCAGGAGATAAAATGTACTGGAAGATAGTAAGAGTAAATGGAGATGGAAGTTTAAGGTTAATATATAATGGAACAAGTGCTACTCCAGATAATAGTGATTTAGCCCATTCATATGCAGTAGGAGTAACATCATATAATTTAGAGTATAATGATCCGAAATATACAGGATATACCTATGATAGAAATACAAACGAAACAGATAGTTTTATAAAGAAAGAAGTAGATACATGGTATAAGAATGCATTAGGAAATACTGTTTATGATGCTATGGTAAATGGAGGCCGTTTCTGTAGTGATAGTAGTGGGTATAAAAATGCAAGTGAATATGATATTTCAGAAGAGAAGATGGGAAATTTAACAGAGGTTTATATGTATTCAAGTATGGGTGATAGATTGGCAAATTTCCAGAAAAATAGTCCTGGAAATAATGCGCCAACGTTAAAGTGTCCATCAACAGAAGAGACATATGGAGGAAGTTATAGATTAAAAGCAGGTTTGATAACAGCAGATGAGTTAACATTAGCAGGCGAAAATTCATATGTAGTAGGAAATAGTTATTTAAATCCAGGAGAGAGTGATTATTGGTATTGGAGTATGTCGCCGGCCGATTTCGCTGATGATGCTGCTCGTGTATGGACTGAGTATGTGGCTCTGTCTTACAACGATGTCAGCGACCGCAGCGCCGTGCGTCCAGTTATCAATGTGACCACTGATAACGGATTTACTTCTGGAGATGGAACTGCTAGTAATTCATATGTGATTTCATAGATAGAATGAGGCAAATGACTCCTCATTTGCCTCGGGGATTAAACTGTATGTGATGCGCTCTTTCTTTAGTATTATCATCTCTTGGGTGACTACTTTTCGGCTTTTTGAATCGCCGGCCGATTTCAATAATGATAATGCTAATGTCTGGAATGAGAATGAGAATCTCAACAACAATGTGAATAACAACAACGCCGTGCGTCCAGATTCCTACTAAGGCTAGAATATATCTAGTGTCACTGGTTATACTCTTTTTTTCGGCTAAGGCTTGCAAACAGAGGAAGTAATAATGGAAACAAGTTTAATTCCCAGGGCTTGCCCTAAATATATAATATAGATGTCTTTGGACTTAGAATAAAGTTCAAAGACTATCCCTATATTAATTAAAATAATAATAATAATTATAATTATAATGTTAAGAAGTAGTATGTTTTTTATATTACTTCTTTTTTGGAGTTAATATGAAGAGAAGAACACCTTTAAATAAATATAGATATTATAAAAAAGATTATGCTAAGTATTTTATTACTTATTAAAAATAAAGATAAACTTATAACTTATGATATAGATGCAAAGATAGTTTCTTATCTATTTAAAATAGATTATTTTGATGAGTTAATACTTTCTAAATATTTATTAGATGACTTATTAGTATTAAAAGAAAAATATCACTTTAATATTGCAGTTGTTGGTCCTAAGATAAGAGAATATTACTGTAGTAAATGTAGTGATTACTTGAAATTAAAAAATAAAAGTAAGAAATATATTAAGGAGTGTTGTTATGGAGAAGAATGATTCTTTTAAAATAATGAAAAATACTAAAGAATTAGTTAGTGAAGTAGTAGAGTTTTCAAGAAATTTTCCTAAGAGTGAGAGTGTTTTGAAAAAGAATTTACAAGAAGAGTTATTTAATCTTATTAGATTACTTAATTCATATATAGTAAATAGAGATAGTAATAGAATTAGAGAAAAACATATGAAAGACTTTATAGTTAGTCTTTCAATGGTAGATTACTATTTTGAATATTTGTACTTAAATAAAATAATTAGTTTTAAGAAATATAAAACATTAATAGAAGAGGTTATTACTATTAGAAAACTTGCATATGGAGTGTTAAAAAATGAAAAAGAGTTATGTTAGTTATGATACTTTGGTTGATTATAATAAAATAGTTGATAGTTATAGACTTGTAGTTAAGAATACAGAACATAAAGAGAAACTATTTAAATATAATTTGTTTTTATCAAGTAATCTTGTTAGTATTTATAATTCTTTAAAAGACTTTAAATATCATCATGATAAATATAATATTTTCTTAATAAAAGATCCTAAATATAGAGTTATAATGAGTGAAAAGTTAAATGATAAGATAGTTAATCAAATGGTAAGTGAATACATATTAAAACCTGCTTTGGAACCTAGACTTATAGATAGTAATGTTGCAACGAGAACTTCTATGGGTAGTAGTTATGCTTTTAATCTTTGTAAGAAGTATATTAATAACTTAAAAAGAGAAAATAAAGAGATATATGTCCTTAAGTTTGATATAAAGAAATACTTTTATAATATAGATCATGATGTATTATTAGATAGGTTAGATAAGATATTTGTAGATAAGAGAATAATATTATTACTTAAAGATATTATTTATAGTTCTAATATGAGTTATGTTAATAAAGAAATAGATCGTATTATTAATAGAGAACTAAAAAAAGATTTATCTATTAATCATAAAGATGAACTTAAAAGAGTACCTAGATATAATTATCATAAAGGACTTGCAATTGGAAATGTAACTAGTCAGATATTGGCAATATTTTATTTGAATAGAATAGATCATTTAATAAAAGAGAAACTTGGCTGTAAATATTATATAAGATATATGGATGGTGCGACTGTGTAGGTCGAATAAATTAGCAGGTGGAACTCCTGTCTAGAAAGTGGTACCCGTCACATCTAGTAACGAGTCTTGGGTCATAAATGGTAACGTTTATGATTAAGCGTAGACAGTTAGGTATTAGGGTTAGTATTGAGCTTCGAAACGTATCGATATAGATTGGAAGTGTAGACGTTGTCGTCCAAACGGAATACAATATTTGATAATATGTTATGGGAAGTATTATCAAACTTCCACGGAGTCTGTAAGACCTAATCATGATATACAATGTTTATTCGATGAACAGTGAGAACCTATATTTTCTCTTAGTCCAAGAGTAGGCAGTGAGCCAATTGGTACAGAGTATGATGAAATAAGAAATAAATATATCAAATGAAATATAGGTAGTCAGATGAACTCATAGTACTGTTAATATTGCATAAATAAATGCAAAGTAGGGAAGGGGTTCACATAATATAGAAATTGTTAAAAGGAAACGTTACACTATACAAGGAGTGATAAATAATGACACAGAAAATAACAAGGATAAATCAAATTGCAAAAGAGAACAATAAAATAATATTTACTTCAATTTATCATATGATTGATAGAGAATTACTAAAAGAGTGTTTTGATGAATTAAATGGTAATAAAGCAGTAGGTATTGATAAAGTAACTAAAGATGAATATTTGAGGAACTTACCTCAAAACCTAGAAAATTTAGTAAATAGCCTTAAAACAAAGAAATACAAGCCTATGTCATCAAGACGAGTTTATATCCCTAAATCTAATGGTAAATTAAGAAGTTTAGCAATAGCAAGTTTTGAGGACAAAATAGTACAATTAGCCTTGAAGAAAGTACTTGAAGCTATATTTGAACCGAGATTTAGTAATAATATGTATGGCTTTAGGAAAAGCTTGGGTTGTCATGATGCCTTAGCACAAGTAGCATATGATATAGAATGGAATTATACAAGCTATGTTGTTGAAGCTGATATTAAAGGCTTCTTTGATAACATTAATCATGACAATTTAATAAAATGTCTAAAACTACATGTTAAAGATACTAACATTCTGATACTTGTAAGAAAGTTTCTTAATGCAGGTGTATTTGATAAAGGACAATTCTATGTCTCAGAATATGGAACACCACAAGGTTCTATAGTGAGTCCAATACTAGCGAACATCTACATGTACTACAGTCTTATAAAATGGTTTGAAAAATATGTCAAACCAAAATTAAGAGGTTTTGCAAGCATAATTAATTATGCAGATGACTTTATATGTTGTTTTCAACATAAGGATGAGGCGGAATACTTTTATAAAGTCCTACTACCCAAAAGACTTAAAGAAGTAGGATTAGAACTTGCGCCGGATAAAACTAGACTGATTGCCTTCGGAAGGTTTGCTCTTAATAATACAAAAGTTGGAAAACCTGAAACTTTTGATTTTCTAGGATTTACACATTACTGTAGTAAAAGCAAGAAAGGTAAATTTAGAGTTAAACGTAAAACTTCACGAAGTAAATTTAATAAGAAACTAGTAGAGTTTAATATGTGGTGTAAAGACAATAGAGCGATGCCAATAGAAGATATCATGAACACTGTTAAAAGAAAATTAATTGGACATTATAATTATTTTGGAATAACAGACAACTACCATTCTATTTGCAAATTCTACTACCGTTCTTTACAAATTCTATTTAAATGGTTAAATAGAAGAAGTCAAAGACGAAGTTATACTAAAGAAGAATTTAAAAAGCTTTTAGATGAATATAATATACCTAAGCCATATATAA
This sequence comes from uncultured Bacilli bacterium, assembly GCA_944331955.1. Lineage (GTDB taxonomy): Bacteria > Bacillota_I > Bacilli_A > RF39 > UBA660 > Onthousia. Next base: position 12,907 of record CALVIY010000017.1, on the reverse strand, counting down.
AAGTAAATATATATGATAGAATTTGGAAGCAATTTGAGGAATAATTAAAATCTATATTATGAAGAGCCGTATGCGGGAAAGCTGCACGTACGGATCTGTGAGGGGGATATATGGTGACATAGATTTCTACTCGATATGGGGTTATTTTTGATTATGATAAAGAGAGATTAAAATATATAAGAAGTGTTTTAGAAGAAGAACTTGTTAAAGAAAAGTTAGAACTTAATAAGAAGACTAATATATATATATAAGTTAAGTAATGGTTTTACTTTTATAGGATATAGATTATTTTAAATAATAATAAACTTGTTATTAGAATAAATAATAAGGTTAAGACTAGAATAAGAAGAAAGATAAAATACTTAAGTATTTATGATAAAGAGAAGTTAGTAAGGGTTAAAGCTAGTTATTATGGTTATATGAAGAGAGCTTCTACTAATTATTTACAATATAATCTTGATATTAGAAAGAAGTAGTTATATTATTATTTATGGTGAGGTTTATGGAAAGTAAATATTTAGGTGATATATATTTTATAAAAGATGGAAAAGTTTTAAAGAACATCGCTACTATAAATAATGAGAATATGTCTAAACAAAGTTTTCCTGGTTTTGGTAAAGCTTTAAAGTTATATAGTGATAAAGAATTAGATAATGGTAATGAAGAAATACTTGATATTTATAAGCAAAGTTTAGATAATAATATTACTATAGTTAGGGCTTTTCATAAGGCAATAGGAAATATGGGAGAAGTAACTTTGCTAGATGATTATGATGTTGATATTTATATTCCTCTTAAGCCTAGTATGATGGATATTGAAGGACTAAAAGAAGTCTTATCTAATTATGATGATAATAGCATGTCTATAACTAATTTACATAGTAATGGTTATGACTTTTATAATTATTTATATAATTATTCTTATAATGAAAGAAAAGCATGGCAGATATGTGAGTTTTATTATAAAGAGAAAAACTTAAAGCTAGATGATAATTTACAAGAAATGTTTGATAAATATAGAGAATTTAATATGGATAGTTTAGTTTTAGATGATTACAGTGATTATCCTTTAAATAATAGGAATACTGGTATAATTATTATGATGTCAGATTTAATAATTAAAAGAGCGGTTACTAAGAGTTTTCATAAGAAAGAGTGTTTGGATGTTCTAAATGGGTTTTATCAAGTTAATGAGAATTCTTCTTATGTAGATTTAGTTAATGATTATAATTTAATAATTGGTATTATTACTAAAGATACTATTAGTGCTTATGTAAGTTATGATATAAATGACTATCAATTGGATGAGTTACTTACTTTTGTTAAAGAAACTTATGATATTAAAAGTATAAAAGATGATTTGATAACAAATGTTAATATTATAAAAGATGGGGAAAGTATTTATGTTGGAGAATTAAGTGATGTTAAGGATTTTTTTGCTCATAATAAAATTAAGTAGTTGTAAAATATTAAAATTTAGCTTATAATACACTTAAATGCGATTGATATTCAAGGAGTACATATAAAGTATTGATAGAGAGTTAATGGTTGGTGGAAATTAACAATATGATATATGGAAGGTAGTGAATAGAGCAGGGTTTCTGAAATAGTAATAAGTTACCACGGGATGAGTCCGTTATCAGATAGAGAATAGTTTAATAACTATAAATTAAGGTGGTACCGAGTATACTTCTTTTATACTCCCTTAAGTTATAGTTATTTTTTATTTTAAGGAGGTGTTATTATTAAGAATTGTTTATATATTATTCCAAATGAAGATGTTTTAAATGTTGGTACAATCTTTAAAGTAATAAAAGATGATGAGAATCATTTAAAATATATTAATAAGTTTATAGATGAGAATGATTTAGGTTATACCTTTACAGATGGTGATAGTAATAGTGCTCCTAAATTACTAGCTGTAGATGGTCATATGGTTGTTAAAACTAGTTTTGATTTTATGAATATAGTGGTGTTCTATATTCCAGAGTTTATTACAGATAATCAAAAAGAATGGATTGATAATAATATAGATAGATTTAGTGGCTATGATTATATAGGATTTAATAATTATAGTGTTGTTGATGGTAATATAAGAGAAGATAAAGTAAAGGATATAGAGAAAGAAAAGGAAGAAATAATTAAAAGATATAAAAAATATAAAGGACTAAAGGAGGAGAAAGGTCATGTTAGATAAAAAATATAATCATAAGGAAGTAGAGAAAGATAAGTATAATAATTGGGTAAATAAGGGATATTTTAAAGGTGATAAAGATAAGAGTAGAGAACCTTTTTGTATCGTAATACCACCACCTAATGTTACTGGTAAACTACATTTAGGTCATGCTTGGGATACAACACTACAAGATATTTTAATTAGATATAAAAGAATGAATGGCTATGATGCTTTATGGGTTCCAGGAATGGATCATGCTGGTATTGCAACACAGGCTAAGGTTGATAAAAGACTAAGAGAAATGGGGATAAACCCTAGAGGTATAAGCCGTGATGAATGGTTAGAACATGCTTGGAGTTGGAAAGATGAGTATGCTACTACTATTCATGAACAATGGGCTAAACTAGGTCTTAGTCTTGATTATACTAAGGAAAGATTTACTTTAGATGAAGGACTTAGTAAAGCGGTTAGATATGTTTTTGTTAAACTTTATGAGAAAGGTTTAATTTATAGAGGAGAAAGAATTATTAACTGGGATCCAGTACAAATGACTGCTTTATCTAATGAAGAGGTTATCTATAAAGAAGATAAGGGAGCATTTTATCATATTAAATATTATATAACTGGTACTGATGAATATTTAGATGTTGCAACAACTCGTCCAGAGACTTTATTTGGTGATACTGCAGTTGCTGTTAATCCCTCTGATGATAGATATAAACATTTAATTGGTAAGACAGTAATTCTACCTATTGTTAATAAAGAAATACCTATTGTAGGGGATTATCATGCTGATCCAGAGTTTGGAACAGGGTGTGTAAAGATAACTCCAGCACACGACCCTAATGACTATGAAGTAGGTATGAGACATAACTTACCTCGTGTTGTTGTAATGAATTTAGATGCTACTATGAATGAGAATGCTCCTGGTTATGAGGGAATGAGTCGTGAAGAGTGTAGAGAAAAATTAGTAGAGGATTTAAAGAAACAAGATTTATTAATTAGTATTGAAGAAATGACCCATAATGTAGGACATAGTGAGAGAAGTGATGCAGTAGTTGAACCTACTTTATCTAAACAATGGTTTGTTAAGATGAGACCTCTTGCCGATAGAGTTTTATCTAATCAAAAGAATAAAGATACTAAAGTAAATTTTGTACCAGAACGATATGAGAAAACAATGAATCACTGGATGGAGATTACCTATGACTGGTGTATTTCTAGACAACTATGGTGGGGACATAGAATACCTGCTTGGTATAAAGGTGATGAAGTATATGTTGGAATGGAATCCCCTGATGGTGATGGATGGGTTCAAGAAGAAGATGTACTAGATACTTGGTTTTCATCTGCTTTATGGCCATTTTCTGTATTAGGTTGGCCAGAAGAGACTGATTTATTTAAGAGATATTATCCTAATAATGTCTTAGTAACTGGTTATGATATTATTCCATTCTGGGTTAATCGTATGACTTTCCAGGGGTTAGAATTTACTTTAAAACGTCCATTTAAAGACTGTCTTATTCATGGATTAATTCGTGATAAAGAAGGGCGTAAGATGAGTAAGTCTTTAGGCAATGGAGTAGATCCAATGGATGTTATAGATAAGTATGGTGCTGATAGTCTTAGATTTTTCTTAACTACTAATAGTGCTCCTGGAACAGATTTAAGATATGATGAAGAGAAAGTTAAATCTACTTGGAACTTTATTAATAAACTATGGAATGCATCTCGTTATGTTTTAATGAATCTTGAAGGTATGAAGACATCAGGATATGATTATCAAAATTTAAGTAAAGCTGATAAATGGATTCTTACATTAAAAAATAATTTGATTAAAGATGTTACTAAAAATATGGATAGTTATGACTTTCATAATGTTGGTAATATGTTATATAAGTTTATTTGGGAAGACTTTTGTGATAACTATATTGAGTTAAGTAAAGCTAATATGAATGATACAACTAAGAGTGTTTTACTTGATGTTTTAACAACAATTCTTAAATTACTTCATCCATTTATGCCTTATGTAACAGAAGAAATTTATTCTATGTTACCATTTAAAGATAGTGAGTCTATTGTAATTAGTACTTATCCTAAGTATGATAGTGAGACTGTATTTAATGAGGAAGCGGAAGAAATATCTAAAGTTATTGTTGATTTAAGGGAGATAAGAAATTTAAAAGCTACTAATGATATTAAGAAGAGTGATTTAGTAATGTTTAATACTAATAGTGATTTAGAATATATCTATAAATCACAGTTAAAGATTACTGATGAATTAATCGTTAAAGAGCCTTTAGATGATTATCAATCTATTAATTATAAATCTAGTTTGATTGATATTACTTACTTCTTTAAAAATGAAGTTAATAAAGAAGAATTAGAAGAGAATATTAAGAAGTTAAAAGACTCTATCGAAAGACGTAAGAAGTTACTTAGTAATGAAAATTATGTTAATAAGGCTCCTAAAAATATAGTTGACCTTGATAGAGAAAAATTAAAAGAAGAAGAAGCTAAATTAGAGTTGCTAGAAAAGCAGTTATAGTTTAGCTTTTCTTTTATTAAGCAGTATTATTATGAAGTTAATTAGCAGTATGTAGTAAAAGACAGAGAGGAGAAATTATGAATCATAATAATATATTGATGTTTGAAAAAGCACCAGCACCATTTACTAATGAAGAGTTAATTAAGTATTTTATCAGAATGGAAGATGGAGATAAACAAGCAAGAGATGAAATAATAAAACATAATATAAGACTTGTAATAAGTGAAGTAAAAAGAAAGTTTGTAAATAGTATCTATGATCAAGAGGAACTATTATCCGTTGGCTTTATTGGTCTTATTAAAAGCGTAGATACTTTTGATAGGAGTAAGAATATAAAGTTTTGTAGTTATTCAGTAAAATGTATTGATAATGAAATACTTATGTTTTTAAGAAATAATAAAAAATATACTAATGATGTTAGTGTAAATGCCTTTTTAACAAAAACAGATGATAGCACATTAATGATTGAAGAAACACTTGAAGATGCTGATATTCATTTTGTACAAGATTATGAGGACAAATGTATAAATGAAGAAATAGTAAGAGTAATAAATAATCTATCTTTAAGAGATCAAAATATTATTAAAATGTATTTTGGATTTGATAGAGATATTCCTATGAGTCAAAAAGAAATAGCAGAATTCTTTGGTGTCAGTCAATCATATATATCAAGATTAGTAATTAAAAATATTAAAAAGTTAACTCAATTATTCCAAAAAGAAGGAATAATTGAGAAAAGAGATTATATAAAAATAAAGAAAAAAGTACTAGATAAAGTTAGGTAGTATTTTTATCTCTTTACTTAAATAAAATGTAATGATAAAATTTAAGTATAGAGAGGATGGATATTGTGAAGAAATATGGAAAGATAATTATTATTGTAGTTGGTATTCTTGTTGTACTTGCCTTACTTATCTTAATTTATTTTAAGACTGCATTTATTAGTAAAAATGAAGTAAAAGATATTGTTGCTGATAATATGAATGTAAGTAGTAGTGATTTATATTTTGAAAGCATTGATTTTGAATTAGATAATAGTGTTTATGAAGTAGAAGTATATTACCAAAATAGAGATTATGAATATAAGATTGATGCTAAAGAAGGTAAAGTTATTTATACAGACTTTAGAAATGTAAATACTAATAATCAGAATAATTCTAGTAATGGTAATAATAACAATAATGGCAATAGTAATAATAGTAACTCTAATGGCCAAAATAGCCTTAATGGTGTAACTGCCAGTATAACTTTAGATGAAGCGAAAAATATTGCTTTAACTGATGCAGGACTTGATATTAATAGTGTTCAGTTTACAAGGGAAGAGCTAGAGCATGATAATCATACTTTAGTTTATGAGTTAGAGTTCTTTTATAATAATATAGAGTATGATTATGAGATTAATGCTACTACTGGAGATATAATTAGTTACGATAAAGATAGTATATATGATTAAACTTTAGCCATAATAGAAATAGGTGATGATATGAAAAATATTTCTATTTGGCAAGATACTGTTAATGATAAAGATAAGTATGAAGCTTTAAATGAAAATATAGATGTTGATATTTTAATAATTGGTGGAGGTATTACAGGATGTAGTACCTTTTATCAGTTTAAAGATGATAATAGAAAAGTAGTGCTTGTAGAAAAGAATAGAATAGGTAGTGGAGCATCTAGTAGAAGTAGTGCTAAAATAACTTTTTTACAGGATGATATTTATACTAAGCTTAATAATATCTTTGGAAGAGATAAAGCTTATCTATATTATAGAGGAGAGAAGGAAGCTTTAAAGATAGTTAGTGAATTAGTAGAAAAAGAGAAAATAGACTGTGATTTAAAGAAAAGTAAGTCTTATTTATATACATTAGATCCTTCTAATATTAAGAAAATAGAAAAAGAAAAGGAATTACTTTCATCTTTTGGGGAGAAGACTACTTCTATTAAGAAATTGCCTAATGGAATGGGAGTAGAGTCTGGTTTTTATGTTAATGACACATATATCTTTCATCCTTTAAAATATATAAAAGAAATAGTTAAGAAATCTATTAGTCTTAATCATAGAGTTTATGAAAATACTAAGATAATTAAAATAGAAAAAGATGGAGATTCTTTTAAATGCTATACTGAAGGAAATATTATAAAGACTAAAAAAATCGTTTTAGCTCTTCATTATCCTTACTTCTTAATTCCTTATTTAATGCCATTTAAGTGTTATTTAGAAAAGTCTTTCTTAGTATGTTCAAGTGTTAATAATAGTTATGACTTTAATGCTATTAATATTGAGAAACCTTTAAAATCTATGAGGTATTATAAAGATTATTTACTAACAGTTTCATCTTCTTGTAATCTTGCTTTTGCCTCTAATAGTAAAAAGATGGTTAGTGATTTAGAGAATAATACTAATATAAAAGATTATGATTATGTATGGAGTAATTATGATTTAATGACATTAGACCATTTGCCTTTAATAGGTTATATTGATGATAATTTAATACTTTCTACTGGTTATAATACTTGGGGTAACTCTAATGGTATACTTGCTAGTACGATAATAAAAGACTTAATTGATAATAAATATAATATCTATAAAGAGTTATTTGATCCTAGAAGATGTTTTAATAAACAGAAGTTAATTAATTATCCCATAAATATCTTTAGTAATATTTATAGTTTTATAGATAGTAAAGTTAATAAAAATAAATCTTTTTATAATGGAAATCCTAAATTTACAAGAATTGATGGTAAGGCAGTTGCAATTTATAAAGATGATAGGGGTAGAGAACATATTGTCTATAATAAGTGTCCTCATTTAGGATGTGGTTTGGTATTTAATGAAGTAGAGAAGACTTGGGACTGTCCTTGTCATGGTTCTAGGTTTGATTTAGATGGTAAATGTATTATGGGGCCTAGTAGTTATGATATTAGTTATAAATAGATGTTTTCCTAAAAAATATTTTATGGTATACTTAGAATGTAAGGAATGGTAGTTATGGATGATAAAATAATTAGAAAAAGTAAAGTTAGTATATTAAAAAGTTATGGTGAAAATTTTACAGAAAAAGAATATATTACTAATCCTGCTATTGGGAGAGAGGAAGAAATTAAACAGTTAGTTTTAATATTACTTACACCTGAGAAGTCTGCTATATTAACAGGTAAACCTGGTGTTGGTAAAACTGCTATTGTAGAAGGACTTGCTTATCGTATTCAGTTAGGTAATGTTCCTGATGCCCTAAAGGGTTATCAGATTATTAAAGTTAATACTTCTGCTTTACTTGGAACAGATCCTGATACAGGAGAAAGTAAGATTCAGATACTTTTAGATGAGTTAAAAGAATATACTAACTTAATATTATTTATAGATGAGATTCATACTTTAATGGGAAGTAGGGGAGAGTCCCTTGACTTTGCTAATATGTTTAAGCCTGGTCTTGATAGGGGTGATATTAAAGTAATAGGGGCGACTACTAGTGAAGAGTATGAAAGATATATTTTAAGAGATAAAGCATTTGTTAGACGTTTTCAAAAGGTTGAAGTAGAAGAACCTACAAGAGAACAAACTATTGCAATTTGTATGGGTACACTTCCTAAAATAGAGAAGAAGACAGGTGCTAAATTAATGTATGATCCTTATGTTAAAGGGAAGATTATGGCTTTTCTTACTGATCTTACTAGTGAATATAGAAGAATATATGAAATAGGGTCAAGATATCCTGATGTAACTCTAACTATTTTACAACAAGCTTTTTCTTATGCTATTTATAATAATAGACATGAAGTAAATATCTTTGATATTGAAAAAGCGATTGAGAATACTAAAAATGTCTATCCTGATGTTATTAAAAAAGAACTTCCTAGATTTAAAGAGGAGTTTAAGAATGAGATAGCGGATGGATTAGATAGAGGTTTAGCGCATGCTTAGAAAAATATTCTATTATCTTAGATTAATATCAATAGTATTCTTTGTGATTTTTGCATGTTTACTATTAGATGTAGTGTTAGACTGTGGTGTTTTTGGTATATCTTTTCTTGTTATGTGTATTTTGTTTGTTTTGATTAATATGTTTACTTTATTAAGTAGAAAAGATATTTATAAAGATTTAATAAGTTATAATTTAATATCAACGGCTTTAACTTTTTATTTAGGCTTAATAGTTATAAAACTTTATACAGATTATAGAATAAATAGTTTGATGTATAATATTAATTATGACTATTTTAAAACTAATTTTATTATTATTGACTTAGTTATTTTAGGTATTATTTTAAATACATTATTTATTTACTTTTGGGACATAAAAAAAGAAGACTAGTGCCTTCTTTTATTTTATATCAATAAGTCTTTTATTTTCGTTTTCATCAATTTTTGGAATAGAAATACTTAATGTACCATTATCGAATTTAGCTTCAATAGCATCTTCTTTAATATCTCCTAGGTAGAAGCTTCTAGAGTATTTACCATAAACTCTTTCACGACGTAGATATTTTTTATCTTCATCTTTATCTTCAGTGTTTTCAGATTTTTCAGCAGTTATAACTAAATTTCCTTTGTTACATTCTACTTTAATTTCTTCTTTCTTAAATCCTGGTAAATCCATTTCTACATGGTATGTGTTATCTTTTTCATAGATATCACATTTCATCTTACTTCCTTCATTCTCAAAAAATTGATCTAATGCATTATCAAAATAAAATCTTGTTGGTAACATATATTATCACTTTCCTTTCTCATTACAATTATGTTATAACACTAATTTTAGCACTTGTCAAGTTAAAGTGCTAATTATTTTTATTATTTCTAATATTTTTAAAATTATACATTTAATTATGTTATACTATTAAATAGGGAGGAAACGTTATGGATGTAGCATTAAAAGAAGAGATTTTTAACGATAGCAATAGTGAGTTTTTAGAAGAATATTTTGAACTTTTAATTAACAGATTAACTCACTCTAATATGAGTATAGAAAAAGATTTAGGAATTATAGATAGTAGTGAGAATGCAATTCGTTTAAATGATAATATGAAAGCTTTTAAATATTTATTAGGTAAGATAAGAGAACAAGAGGATTTATCTAAAAATTTAATTAAAAAGATAGCGAATATAGTTAATAGTAGTAATCTATATATTTCTAATGATTATAGAAAAATAGGAAGTGTTATAGCGGATACTTTAATACCTATATCATTACCAGAAAATATAGAAAGTAATATGTCTTATTTACTTGATTGTTATAATGACGAATGGAAAGATTTAGATCCTTATCAAAGAGAAGCATTGTTTCATCTTTGCTTTATAAGAATACATCCTTATGAAGATGGAAATGGTAGGACTAGTAGATTGTTATTAAATTACAATTTATTAAGACAAGGATTAGCTCCTGTAATTATTACTGATGATTTAAATGATGAATATCAAAAATGTATAAAGAATAATGATTTTGGCTTTTTGACTAACTTATTTAAGGAACAAGCGTTTAAGGAAAATGAGGTTATTGACATTCTATATAGTGACTATTTAAAGGAAAAGGAAGAGGAAATACATAAAATAAAGTAGGTTTTATCAAAAAAAACTTGCGTAATTAGTAGTTTTATGGTTATAATAGGTATGTATTTCAAATGGCGGTATTGGTGAAGTGGTTAACACGCTGGTTTGTGGCACCAGTATGCAAGGGTTCGATTCCCTTATACCGCCCCATTGTGAAATCTGCTCGAACTTTTCGAGTTAAGATAAATAACTAATCCAAATTTGGGTTAGTTTTTTTGTTGTTAAAAACTATCCTACTTTAAAAAGAAAGGATTGAAACAATGGTAAATATTATTAAAGAAGAAATTTCATTGGAAGAATCACTTAAAAAGAAAATTGAGTTTATATGTGATTTTAATAATACTAAACCAACTATTATCAATGGTAGTATTAGAAAAATTGATAGAACCAATTTAACTTATATTGAGCCACATAGAATAATAATTAATAATATAACATTTCTTGCATTTAATTATTCTAATGAAATATTTATTGAGAATTTATCAAATAAGATTAAATTATCAGAATTAGAAGATTATTTAAAAACAATCTAAATACTATTTATTCCCTAATCAGGGAATTGACAAATGATAAAAAAGTGATATTATAAATAACCAATGAAAGAGGTATGCTCTAGAATGGAGGTACATCTATGAAAAAATATATACATAAGCAAAAATTTTATAATATTGGATTAATTGAGGAGTCAGTAGTATTTAGACTTTACTAGATACTATTGTCTCCTCTTTTTTAATAAAAGGAGTTGAGATTAATGGATAATGAAAAGAAAATTGCTGGATTATACATTCGAGTTAGTACTGAAGATCAAGCTCGTGAGGGATTTAGTTTACCAGAACAAGAAAAACGACTAAGAGCAATGTGTGAGTATAAAGGTTATGAAATATATAAACTTTACAAAGATGCTGGAATAAGTGCCAAAGACATGAATAGACCTGCATTTGAAGAATTATTACAAGATATAAGAGAAAAGAAATGTAATACTATTGTAGTATTAAAACTAGATAGGCTTACTCGTTCAGTATATGATATGGAATTTATAATGAAGTTTCTAGAAGAAAATGATGCATATTTAGATTGTGCAAATGAAGAAATAAATACAACTAATTCAAGTGGTAAAATGGTTGCTAGACTTTTAACAACTGTTTCACAAAATGAAATAGAAAGGACAAGTGAAAGAACTAAAGTTGGTTTGGCTGGAGCAATAAAAGAAGGACACATTCCAGGAAAAAATCCATTAGGTTATAAAAGAGATGGTAAAAAGTTAGTAATTGATCCATTAACAAAAGATATAGTTAAAAGAATATATGATTTATATTTTGAAGGAAAAAGTTATTCTAATATTGCTACTATCTTTAATCAAGAAGAAGTATTAGGAAAAACAAATTGGCGAGATACAGGAATACTTCGTATTATTTCTAATGAAATTTATAAAGGTGATTTTGTATCTGGAAAAACATTTAATAAACCTGTTTATTATGAAAATGTAGTTGAACCTATCGTATCAAAAGAACTATGGGAAAATTGTCAAGTTCAAAAGAAGAAAAATCAAAAAAGTTATATGAGAACTCAAACTTATATCTTCTTACAAAAATTAAAATGTCCTAAATGTGGAAGGATACTTGCTGGTGGTGCTTCACATAAACTAAAATCAGATAAATGGTATTTTTATTATAGGTGTGAAGATTGTAAAAATAATATTAAAGAAGAAGTTATAGAGACATCAGTTAAAACATTACTTGCTGATATATTAGAATACGATAATGTTGTTAATGAATTCTTTTTGCCAGTATTAAAATCTAAACTAAATGATCCAAAGGAACAATATGAAAAAGAACTTAAAAGTTTAAATAATAAAAAAGAAAGAATTAGAAAAGCATACATTGATTCAGTATTTACTGAGGAAGAATATAAACAAGAATCTAAAACTATAGATAGTCAAATAGAATTTGTTAATTCTAAATTATTAGAAAACTCCCAAGCAGAACAACTTAACTTTACTACTGAAGATATATTATTTAAAAGAGATATGGATTTTATTAATAAAGTTAAACTACCTATATCTTATTATGCTTTTAACGAAAATTGGGATTTATTAGATAGAGATACTAAAGCCGATATAGTTATGCGATATATTGATGATATTGAATTAGAACTTAAAGAAAATAAATATCAAGTTAAGCAAATTGACTTTAGAAGTACTTTTTATAACGATTTTGAAGAATTATATAAGAAAGGTTGCATTGATAAGAAAAGACCGCTTATATACGATTTAAATGGTGTTTGTGTAGATACAAATGTTAGGTATAGTGAATACTTACCAATTAAAGATATAATGCAACACTTATATAGATTAAATGAATATTATGAAGTTAATTTTTATAAAGGAACTTATTATAAAGAAATAGAAAAATTAGATATAGGACCACTTCAAAGAAATGAAGTTCCTATAAGAGTATTTCCATTACAAAAAGATAATAATGGAAATAAGAATTGGTTATCAATGGGAATGCTTGCTACAAAGAATAACCCAAATGATATAAAGGTAAACATTAGAGATGTATTTGAAACAATACCTGATAATGTTACCGAAGAAGATTTTTAAAATGCGTGGCACGTTTTGTTTACGAAGTAAATG
>CALVIY010000016.1 GCA_944331955.1 uncultured Bacilli bacterium | reverse complement strand
TTCCAAATACCTTGTCCAAGTAAAAATGGAAAGTTGTAATTATGTTTACTACATTGTACTTCAAATCTTTCAAGTAACTGATCCTTAACCATATCCATAATATCACCAAGTTCTTTATAGAACCCATCCATATCAGCTTTTTCTCTTTCTTTTAAAGCGATACCATATTTAATACCTAATCTTGGTAAGTTAATAGTTGTAAATGATAAATTACCACGACCTGTAACAATCTCATTATCTGGACTAGTAACATCTCCAACTACTCTTGTTCTACATCCCATATAAGCAATTTCTGTATTAATATCCCCTTCTTTATAATATTTTAAATTAAATGGTGCATCTATAAAAGCAAAGTTAGGGAAAAGTCTTTTAGCAGAAACTTTACAAGCAAGTTTAAACAAATCATAGTTTGGATCTTCCTTATTATAGTTAATTCCTTCTTTTACTTTAAAGATTGATACTGGAAAGATTGGTGTTTCCCCTTTACCAAGTCCTCTATCAGCAGATAACAAGAAGTTTTTAGTAACCATTCTACCCTCTGGAGTTGTATCTGTTCCAAAGTTAACTGATGAAAATGGAACTTGTGCTCCTGCTCTTGAATGCATTGTATTTAAATTATGAATAAATGCTTCCATCGCTTGCCCAGTCGCTCTATCAGTTTTTTGTAAGGCTTTAGTATAACTCTTCTCAAATATTTCATGAACTCTACTAGAACCTTTTTGATAGTCACTAAATATAGATACATCAAACTCTATTGATTCTTGTTTATCTATCTCTCTAATAATTCTATCTATATTAATACCTGGAATAAATCCCTCTAAATCTAAAAAATCATAAATTGTTTGTTTAAATTGTTTTTTAAATGTTTTAAGTACTCCAGGTGCAAGATAATAGTCTAAAGCAGGTATTGCTTGTCCACCATGTTGATCATTTTGATTCGCTTGAATAACGATACAAGCAAGTGATGCATAAGTTGAAATATCTTGAGGTGGTCTAACATATCCATGTCCTGTATCAAATCCATTTTTGAAAAGTCTTGATAAATCAATTTGACAACAAGTAGTAGTACCCATTGCTAAGAAGTCCATATCATGAATATGAATTGTTCCATTATCATGAGCTTCAGCATATTCTTTTTTCATTAAGTATGCTTTTGCAAACTCTTTAGATACAGTCGCTCCATATTGTAACATTGTACCCATCGGACTATTTCCATCGATATTAGCATTCTCACGTTTTGCATCTTCTTCATTTGCAGACTTAAGTCCAAGATTCTCTAATGATTTTAAGAACTTATGAGTTTTATTATCTCCAAAGAAAGATTCTCTAGATTGATTTCTTCTTTCTCTATACTCTGAAAATGATTTATATACATCATCGTATCCTTTACTAGATAATTCACTTTCTATATAATCTTGAATCTCTTCTATTTTAAAACGATTATTTTTTTCTTCTGCATCTTTCTTTATTTTCTTTAAAACTGCACTATATACTTTTTGAATATCAGAAGAGTTATATTTCTTTTCTTTTTCACTCTCTTCATCATCTACTTCAACACTATCAAAACCTTTTTTTATGGCTAAAGCTATTTTCGCTCCATCAAAATCAACTTTTTTACCATTTCTTTTAATTACTGTAACACCTTCTAATTGGTCGTTTAATTCATTTACTCCTGTCATATTTTTACCTCCTATTTAAGTCAATTGTAAGAGTTGTAATTTCAAAAATCAATAGGTAATTTTAAGAAAAAATGATACTTTTTATTAAACCATTGATATATATAGTTTTTATTAAAAAACTTTTTTTGTTCGATTTACGACAATTTACATTTATATACATTTTTATGTTTTTTAAAAAAATGTTTTTTCATTTTTTAAAAAAATATCAAATTAAAATATTGTCATTTCCTTTATTTTTCAACAAATTAATTCAAAAAGATAGATTATTTTTTTGTTTTTTTGAAAAAACATTTTTTAGTTTTTTATAAAATTCAAGCAAAATGCAAGCACATAATTTATCAGAATATTTTTTATATTTTACAAAAAAAGCAATTTTTGTTTTACATTTTGAGGAAATATTTATTCAGATTATTTATCAGTAGAGCCAAAACCTCCAGTTCTTATTCCTTCTGCATTATCATCATCTACTGTTAAATACTTTTGAAATATCGCTTGAGCCACTGCCTCCCCCTTTTTTATTACCACATCTTCATCTTTTAAATTAATACACTGTACAAAAATATGTCCTTCATTATCAGGATTATTATAATAATCGGAATCAATTACCCCAACATTATGGGGAAAACTAATTCCTTGTTTTTTAGGCCCAGAACTTCTTGGAACAATTAATAAAACCTCATCACTTTTCATATATGCTTTAAGTCCTGTTGGAATTAAAGTTGGTTTCATTCCTTTATTAAAACTAGGTAAAACTATCTCCTCCGCTGCCTCAACATCATATGCCGCTGCATATTTTGTCTTCCTAACTGGTAAATTAATCCCCTTATCTTCATACCCCTTTACTACTTCAAATCCTCTATTTCTCATTTTATTTATCCTCCTCTAATTTATATTTATCACTACCATATAACTTATAAGCTTTTCTATAAGTTTTAGCATCTTCTTTTTCATCATTTTTAAATAGTTGCAAATTTAACTCTTTTAAAGTAGATATAACACTATTATTTTTAACATTTTTTTCAACATTTAAATATTCTTTTTCAGCATAAGGACCTTCATAACATCTAGATCCAATCATTGCAACTATACCATCATCATAACTATATAATTGCAATATTTTCCCCTCTAATAAAGTATCTAATACCAAAGGAAACAATTCTAAAGTATCTACTTCATCTCCTCTTAAAGGCATAGGTATCATTCCCCTCTCTCCTTTTTTTAAATAACCTCCTGAAATATTATCGTATTCTCCATTAAATACTAACGTAAATCCCACCTTAAGCATTTCTTCCATAACTATACTTCCTCCAATATTTTACTATTATCTATATATAATATCTTCTTATTCTTCTTTAAACTATTAGGAACATCAATAATACACTGATTACTACTACCAACATAATGAATTTTTTCACTTGCAAGTCTTAACACAAATCTCCCATCAAGTAACACATCTATATTATTTAAAATAGTATCTAAAACTTTATCAGTTTTCATCTGTTCTAATAACTCTTCCCATGTATAACCGGTATAAAGCCAAATAGTTTTATCCTTAAACTTTTCTCTAATCTCTTTAACTAATTTAGATATTTCTAGACGATTACCTAAAAATAAAGGATCTCCACCTGATAAAGTTATACCACTACAATAATCTTTTTCTAATTCATCAAAAATTTCTTTTTTAGCAGCATCATCAAAAACTAATCCATCATTAGGATTCCAAGTAAGAGCATTTTGACAAGCATGGCAATGATGAGAACAACCTGACACCCACAAAACTACTCTAAGACCTTCTCCATTTAACATATCTGCTTTTGTAATATTATGATACCTCATCACATAGACTTCCTTTCAGCAATCTCAGCCATCTTAGCATTACTTAACATAGTATCCCCATGAACTCTAGAGTAAGATAAATATCCATTCATTCTATCTATTTTAGTTAAATCACTACTTCCACACTTAGGACAAGTATCCATTTCTAACTCTTCATGGCCACAATTATTACAGTAAGCAAGAGAAAGATTAACCCCTTCATAAAAACCTTTATCCATCGCTCTTTCCACATAAGTTATCATCGCTTTCGTATTATAACTCAAATTATAACGAACATACTGTATTCTGCCACCTTTAAATAGTTCCCAAAATCTATCTTCCAAATCTTGTTTTTCTATACCACTAATATCTTCCCAAACACCACAATGGAAGCTGTTAGAAACATATTCTCTTGAACTAACTCCAGGAATAATACCATATTTTTTACGGAACTGTTTTATCTGTAATCCACATAAATTCTCAGCAGGAGTACCATATATTGCATAAAGAATATTGTCTTCTTTTTTAAATTCAGTTGTCTTCTTATTAATATATTTCATAACTTCAAGTGCAAAAGATCCATCTTCAACAATACTTTTACCATTATATAAAACTTGTAATTCATTTAAAGCCGTAATACCAAAAGATGCTGTAGAGCTTTTTAAAATAGGTTCAATTGGCTCTTCTGGATTTAAATGCCCCCCATAAAAACCACCTTGACAGTAAGCTAGAGGATTAGTAGAAGCTTTACGTTTAGCAAGATAACGATAAGTACGAATATGAATCCTACGAATCATTTCTAAATAATAATCAAGCACTTCATAAAAGTCTTTCTGCTCTTCTCTAGCTTTAGCAAGTATCATAGGTAAATGAAGTGATATTGCCCCTATATTAAATCTACCAATAAAAACAGGTTTATCATCTTTATCAGCAACTTCCATTCCTCCACGTTCATACCAAGGAGATAAAAAGGCCCTACATCCCATTGGACTAACTATTCTTCCATACTTTTTATACATCTCTGGAACATAACCTTCACCTGATAATGATAAATAATCAGGGTACATTGTCTTTTCACTACATTTAATAGCTTTTAGAAAACTATCCCTTAACTCTCCCCTCTCACCATGTAATTTTTTATCATATAAAAATACTAACTTAGGAAATACTGTTGGTCGCTTAAACCCTTTCTTACCCTGTCCCTTTCTATGAACATCTAAAATAGTTTTAGTAATCATAACAGCAAACTTATCTTTATCTACTCCAAAAGTAAGAGTAACAAAAGGATAATCACCTCTACTAGATGAAACAGTATTTAATTTATATTCAAGTCCTTGATAACCTTGTTCACACTCTCTAACTGTTTTCTTCCAAGCATAATCTTCCGCTTCTTCTACATATTCTTTTCCTTTAATATCTAAATATTCTTTATAATACATATCATAACTTTTCTTAGCATATTTAGATAAAACACTATCAATCTCAGGAAGAGTAAAACCTCCATACTGCATAGCCGTAGTATTAATAGTAACATCCCCTACAACATTAAAAGCAGTCTGCAACGTTTTAGGTTCCGTATACCAAATATTACTCATTTCAAAACCATCTTTTAAGACATCTGCTATATTAAATAAGCAACAATTCATAGTATCACGTCTTGCACTCATATCATGAATATAAATATACCCATCTTTACAAGCTTCTATCTCTGCACTAGTTAAAAAGAATTTTTTATAAAGTTCTTTATTAAGACTATTATAGATTAAGCATCTCTGAGTAGTAACTAAAGCACTATCCATATTAGAACATTCTTTATCCCCAATATAAGTAATAACTTGACTCTTTTTATAAACTTCATCTAATATATGAACAATATCTTTCTTATAATCACGATACTCTCTATAACTTTTAGCAACCAAAGGATTAATATTTTCCAAAGCTATTTCACAACAACTATGTACTTGTTCCACTGTAGGATTACTAGTCTGTGTATTTAAAAGTTCCAACACTTTATCAACAATTTTATCCATCGCTTCATCAGTTAAATCAACCATAACTCTCTCTGCACTACTTCTAACTGCATTTTTAACACGTTCTTTATCAAACTTTTCTAAGTTGCCATTTCTTTTTACAATCATTATATCTTCATTTCTTGGCATTTTACTTCTTCTCCTATTCTACAGACTATTCTAACTCATAAGAAAAAAATATTATTGTTGCATTTGCAACAATAATAAAATTTTGTTAAAATAAATTATAAGAGGAGACATTAATATGTTAAAAACTATAGATGAAACAAAGCTTTTAGAATTTAAAAAAAATTTGTCAAACTGTGTCAATATCAAAAAGAAAGTATTTTACAACAAAGAACTAATACTAAGTTATTCTCCTATAAAAAAGAACATTGGTTTTATTACTAAGGGAAAAGCGAATATTGTAAAAACAGACAAAGAAGGAAATACAACTATTATGAGAGATTTAAAGGAGAATGATATTTTCTCAAATTTATTTTTTCAAGATTCAGAAGATGAAATATATATTATTAGTAATGAAGAAACAGAAGTAATTTTTATTGATTATTATAACATCATAAAAAATTGCACCAAAAACTGTCCTTTTCACAACAATTTAGTTTTAACTTTGTTTGATTTATTAATTTTAGATAACAAAGAACAAAATGAAAAAATTGAATTATTATCAAAACGTACAGTTGAAGATAAAATTATTTTTTTCTTAAAACAAAGAATGAACAAAAACAATATATTTAAAGTTACAACATCTTATAAAGCTATATCAGAATATCTGTTTGTAGATAGATCAAACCTAATGAGAGAGTTAAAAAAGATGGAAGAAAAAGGACTAATTGAAAGAAAAGAAAAAACAATTAAGATTAAGTCCTAATTGTTTAATAATTATTATTGAAGTTCTAGAGTGAACGGATTATTTTTAGTTCCATCTCCAGATGTTATTACTACGTTTTGTTTTAGATTTAGGGATGGGCGAACCGCAAGTTCAGAAGTTGGATGGGTGTAGAATGAACCCCCTCTACCGACGTAATAAATACGAGACGAATTAAACGGGGTTAAGAGCCAATAATTTTCTATTAATCCTGTACTAAGTATTCCACCTTTAACTGTACCTCTTTCAAATTGTCCTGCCATTAATTCTCCTAAACGAAGCAATCCTACTTTTGCATCTGTTTTACTTGATGTTAATGTAGTACCAGTTGCATCTATATACTTGCCTAACATATAGCTTTTTCCCTGACCTATATTTCCTGTATACCAAGTAGTATTATCTTCTATCATGTTACTATATTCCGCACCTACATAATTTGTTAGATAGTCTTCATTTAAGAATATACCTACCGTATTAGTACTGGAATAATTTACATTGCTATTACTATCAAAGGCACTTTCCACAAACTTTCTTGAACCTTTTAATGGCTCTACACTAGTTATCTTTGTTCCTGTTACATTCTCATGACTTACTATTCTATATAGATTATTTTCATCATTTCCAAATTTTATATATTCTCCACTGTATCTACTTGACAACTTTGTTCCAGAAAGATTAGTATCATTATCTCCTTCTAAGCGATATGGATCACTTTCTGTTCCATTGCCATCTACAATTTTAACACCAGATTTTAGATTTATGGATGGGCGGATTCCATTCGCAGCAGATGAAGCAGTAACACCCTCGCCACCACTGTCTTTGACCTTACGCATGAAAAGTGAATCATATGGTGTTAAAGTCCACCACTCAAGGCCATTATTTAAATAACCATCTGTTCCACCATTATTACTAGACTGATATTCATATAAATTAAGTAATCCTACCGTAGCTTCCACTATTGTTCCATCATCTGATGGTCTTGTTATACTTCCAAGGTTAGCAGCATCTAATGTTGTATTCCACTTAGCATCTGTTACTATAAACTTTTCAGGTTCTCTTAAATTACCTAAAAAGCCATCTACACTTGTATCATTTAACCAAGATTCCATATAACTTCCTTCAAAAGCAGTACTTTTTGGTTCATTATAGTTAATTGCACTTATAGTCCACTGTGTTACTAACTTAGTTGTTTTTGCTTCATTATTTACACTAACCGCTCTCCATAATTTACCGCTATACCAGACATAGTTATTAGGATCTTCTCCTGTTATAAATGTATCATATCCATCATCATAGGTACTTCCACTGTTTAAGTTTTCTATAATTACTTTTGAAGCTTTTGCTCCTACTCTATCTTTTCCATATACATTTACTTGGACTATAAAGGTTAAATTTCCTCCATCTCCTTGGGGATTATATTCTTCTGTTACATACATTCTAAGTCTATAATTATTAGATTCACTACTATTCATACTTGAAGTATATAAACTCATCTCTCCTGATGGCCTTCCTGTAAATTTATTAGATGTTGTTTCCTCATTATAAGTCTCAGGTGTCATTAATTGTTCTTCACCATTATCAGTTAACCTAGTTAAATATAGCTTGATATTAGAACCATCTATGGTTCCTTCCCCTACTTCTTTAGCACTTATCTCATAGTTGATATTTACTTCGCCTGTTATCTCACTACTAACATTAAAATCAAAGTACTCTCCTTCTTTTAATCTTGTTGTACCAGTAGCATCTGTTGTTGGTAAGGCATTACTTAAACTTATAGTATTATCTGTCTCAGTATATGTCATAGTAATAGAACCTGTTGTAATTTTATTAGGAACACTGCCTGCCTGACTAAAACTAAAGGCAGCATAACTTACTCCTATTATTGCTATTAACATAATAACTAAAATAATAATTATTATAATATTTTCTTTCTTCTTTGTTTTCATTTCTTACTCCTCCCATTATTTACTGACATTAAAAAGAACAGAAATATCTCATCCTGCCCTTATATCATAATGAAAGAAAGTAACTAAATTACTATTAAACTGCCCCCCCCCAGGTAACATATCGTAAACATAAATTGTTCATATTTTTTACCTTCTTTCTTCCTATCAATCTATGATATCTTTTAGTTAATTATATCTTATATTTAACTATTATTTCAATACTAAACTAAAAATAGATAAAGTTTTTTTACACTTTATCTATTTTATAACTATCCTACATCACTACTAGAACTTAATACTACTTTAGTTGTACTTTCTTTTCCATCTCTAATATAAGTTATCTCTATAGTATCACCTACAGAATGCTTATAAAGTTCATATCTTAAGTATGCAGAATCTTGTACTTCTTCACCATCAATCTTAGTAATAATATCTCCTTCTTTTAAGTCAGAATCTGCTGCCCCACTTCCACTTTCTATCCCTGCAACTACAACTCCACTATCTATATCATTAGGAATATTAAAATTATATCTATATGAACCCTTAGCATCACTAACATTAATCATAGAAACACCAAGTAAAGGCCATTCAATTTCTTCTCCCTTTTCTAAAGTTTCTAATTTACTATTAACATATTCTATAGGAATAGCAAATCCCATACCTTCAACCTCTGTTTGAACAAGTTTCATAGAAATAACACCTATAACTTCTCCATTAGTATTCATTAAAGGTCCACCACTGTTACCAGGATTAATCGCTGCATCAGTTTGTAATACTTTCATAACCCAATCACTACTAGAAGTATTACCAGTACTAACACTAACCATTCTATCTTTACCTGCTAAATGTCCTGTAGAAACACTACCTCTATATTCATAACCTAAAGGACTACCAACTGTAAACACTAAATCACCTAGACTAGCATTTTCACTATTACCAAGTTGTAAAGCTACTAAACCATCAATATTTTTAATTCTAACAACTGCAATATCAACATAAGTATCGCCACCTAATACTTCTCCTTCAACCTCTTCATCTTTAGAAGTAATTAAAGTAATTTTATCAGCACCCTCTACAACATGTTGATTAGTAATAACATAAGCATAATCATCTTCTATTTTATAAACAAAACCAGTACCAGTAGAAGCTACTTCATCATTCTGATAGTTTCTAATCATAAATACACCATCATAAACTTTATCAACCGCTTCACTAATACCAGACTCATCAACAACTACTTTAGTACAATCAGCAGCACTACAAGTTAAACCACTGTTTGTACTAGTATTATTAGTCTTAACAATATCTTCTCCCCCTATAATTACAAAAGTCAAAACACCACCTATTATAAATGACACTATAATAAGTACTGCTTCTTTAATCCTCTCTTGTTTCATCATCTACATCTCTCCTTTCAATATTGGCAAGTTCCATATAATTATCAGGAAATCCCATTTTATCTAATATTTTATCTATTTTTATACTATGCAAATTATATTCAAGATTATCTATTCTTTTTTCAAGTTCTAAACTCATATCCTTAAACTCTTCATAAGAAAGCATTCTCTTCATTATAATAAGAAGGGCAAATAAATCATTAGTACCATTTACATATTCTCCTTCTTCATTTTTAGTAATGCCAAGAAGTTGATGAAATCTTGTTCCCTTTATCTTCTTTTGTGTTCTATTTTCATATAAAATATCTTCATGAGCACATAAATTACGATAATTAGAAAGTATTGGTAAATAATTACTAAATTCATCTACTGGTATATTATAAAGCTTACATATATTAACTTGATCATCATATTTCATAATTGAAAATAACTCTCCAACTATTCCAAAAGATAATACTTTAACTAAGATCCATAATGGTACATAACCATAATTAGACATATAATGAGCAGTAGCAGTATGCTTAGAACCATTTACTCTAATTTGTCTTTTAACTTTCTTAATTAAATCATTAACTTGTTTCTGCTTATTCTTATCTTTAGTAAAATTTCTAGATTTCAAGTAATATTTCTCTTTATAACCATACTTTTTAGATAATTGATATGAAAAAATAGATTTTAAATTATTCTCAATAACAAGTAAATATTTAAAAAATACATTTCTAATCGCTCTATCAAAAAGAAACAAACTATACATTTCTTCAAAAGTAACACCATCTAAGAAATGTTTATCTTTAATACTTCTCATAAAAGGATATCTATAACCTGACAAAAAGAAATAATTTTCTCTTAAAAGTATTTTCTTAGCATAATCTTCATCATCAATAGTCATTCCCTTATATTTAAGTATTTCAATTTGTTCTTCAAGATTCTTAAACTGCTTATCTATCATCTTCTTCCTCACCTAGAATAGATTATATCACAGTTTTTATGTAAAAAATATGAATTTTTGATGAAAAATTATGGTATACTTAATTGAGTAGAAAGGATTGATTTAAAAATATGCCTGCAACAGTTACTCATGCTTACTTTGCTAATGACTTATATGATAGCCTTCCTATTGGGTTAAAAAAATTATTAATGGACGATAAAAAAAGACTAAGAATGTTTGCCCAAAGCACAGATTCTTTTATATTTTATAATTTATTAAAGAAAAAAGATCAAAAAATAAGAGACTTTCAAAGCTATTTTCATACTAATAAGACAAGAGAATTCTTTATTAATTTAGTTAATTATATAAAGTATAATAACTACTATCAAAATAGTGAAATAATGTCTTTCCTATATGGTTTCATCTCTCACTATGTCTTAGATTATAAATTACATCCCTATATTTTTTATAAAACAGGTTTATTTAATAAAGACGATAAAACTACTTATAAATATAGAAACAAACATGAGTACATGGAAAACTTTATAGATAATTACATGATCAAACAAAAAGAAAATATTCATCCCTACAATTTTAAGCTTTATGATTTTGTTTTTGACTTAAAACCATTTTCTAAAGAGTTAATAGAAGTAATAGACTATGCTTTTAAAGAAACATTTAATTTTAATGATTTCTCTAAATATTATTATAAATCTCTAAAAGATATGTATAATTCTTTAAAATATTTAAGATATGATAAATATGGAATAAAGATGTTTTGTTATAAGACTATAGATAAATTTACTAGTGATAAAACTTTTAAATTTCAAGCAGTATCTTATCATACTCCTTTAAAAGATGAATATAATTATTTAAATTCAAATCATAGTACCTGGCTTCATCCTTGTCTAAAACGTGAAAAACACAATGAATCTTTTATTGAATTATATTCCATTGCCTTACATGAAACAAAAAATATTATTACTGATGTTAATAATTATTTAAAAGACACTAAAAAAGTAAATTTAAAAAATGTTTTTAAGAATTATTCTTATTTAACAGGTAAAGATTGTAATAATAAAAATAATTTAAAATATTTTGAATAAAATAAACTCTAACCTATCACTATATAAATAGGTGATACTATGTTAGAAAGTTATAAAATTGCTAAAAGTAATAATGAAGATGTATTATATCTATATTTAAATGTTAATTATGAATTTGGTGAAGATCTAGAAGATGAAGATTTAGAAAAAAGAGCGAAAAGATATTTAGTTGCTCATAATATTAAATTTAATGGTAATAAAATTGTTTTTATTGTAAATGGTATTAGTACTAAAATGATTACTATTGATAAAGCCAAAACTTATCTAAATGACTTTATAATTATTCTTAACAATAACGAAAAACTTTCTTTAAAAGAATTATTATTAAGTTTACTATTTAGTAATATTAATATTTCTCTAAGAGAAGAAACTCTAAAAGCTTTAACAGTTCTATATAGAGATGAAATAATATATAATTTAGAAAATAATAATTATCTAGATCTTAGAAAGTTATCTTTATCATATCATAACTATAATTATTATAAAGTTACTTACCCTGAAATATATAGATTAAAGTTTAATATATTTAATAAAGTTATAAATGAAACTAACGGAGAATATTTAATTAATAATAGTAAACCTATTAGATGTCTAACTCACTTAGTTAGTAATGGTTATACAGAAGAAGATAAAAGTATTCCTTACACAGTAAAAAAAGAAAGTCTTTGGGATTTAGCCTACCCTAATTATTTACAAAGAAAAAGTTATAGTATTAAGGAATTTAAAGAAAGATTAAATTTAACCAGTGATAATTTTACTATAAGAATTACTAGTATCAGTAACTCTAATAGAATAAAAGAAATAGATTTAGGTGAAAAGAAAATAGAAGCTAGAAGTCTAGCCGTTTATTTAGACTTACCTTCAACAGATATTACTATAATTATTAAGAAAAACTATCTTACTTTTATAACAAGAGGAATAGGTAGTGGTTTAGGGTTGAGTATTATAGGAGCAGATAATTTAGCAGAGTTAGGTTATAACTACAAACAGATATTAAATTATTATTTTAAAGATGTATCACTAGTTATAAAAAAATAAATTTGCATAAATGTAATAATTATGATATAGTATATCTGTAAGAAAAATTCATACAATATTAAAAGGAACACTTAATATTCCCATGTTGAGTGGACCTCCAAATTTTTATATTATGGATTAGCCCCTAATTCAACAGTTGTGAGTTAGGTGGCTTTTATTTATATCGCTAAAAATAATAACTTTATAAGTAAAAGGATAATTATGATTAAAGAGACTATTAATAAATCTTTTCTATTCATAATATCAATCTCCTTTCTAGGAGATATCCACCCAACTATTAAATGTTCCTACATATAGAGTATCATATTAATTTCTATATAGCAAGAAAAAATGTAATAAATTAGTTACTAAAATTAGCGAATATATTAGTATATTATTATAAAATATATAATACAAAAAATAAAATAATTATGCTAAAATAATTATTAGATAAAAATTATTGAAAATATAACTACTAATAAAACATTGAAAGGAAAATCATTATGACTAGAGAACAATATTTACAAAAAGTAAAAGACATTATGATTCATAAAAATCCTTACGGAGCTTACCATCAACAAAACTTCAATACATATAGTGCTTATGGAGAAATGACTCCAATTAATTCTGATATTATAAATAATATGCCAAACTCAAAAATAATATTAAGTGAAGAAGTATATGGAGCTTTATTAGGAATACAAGATGTCACTAATATAGAAAAAAAAGAAATACCATTTTTCTTATATGGAAAAGAAGTTGAAAACAACGTAATTGAATTTGATAGTTATATTACATCAAGTTCAAGAGAAAACAGACAACAGGCAGAAACAAATTATGATGAAAATATGAGAAATGATTTAGTAAATAAACTTAACAATAACCGATATAATGGTTTTGTTGTCTGTCATGGGCATTCCCACCCAAGAGGAAGTTTTAGTGAAAACTTTTCTCTTGGCGATTTCACTAGCTATATTCAAATGAATCAAGATAATCAAGTGTTTAAGACTAAACAAGCAGAACTTACAGCATGTTTAGTTACCAGTACAGGCGACATTAATTTTGTATTCTACGATAATACAAGTGATAACTTTTATAGATTTACTGATGTTTTTGTAAAAGATAAAGATAATAACTTAACATCAGTTAGTTGCTATGGCCTAAATCAAAGAGAAAGTGCAGATATTATAAATAGAAGTTTATCATAACATTATATTTATTAAAACAATACAATGCTGAAAAAATAAATTTGCATAAATGTAATAATTATGATATAGTATATTTGTAAGAAAAAATTCATACAATATTAAAAGAGGGAAATACTTAACTTACCCGAGTTGAGTACTTGCCCCGATTTATTTTTGGTTCAGTACTTAATCTTGCGATTGAGTACTTTTCTTATGTGGTGTTACTTTACAAAAAGCAAGGCAATTAATAAGAAGATAATTATGATTAAAGCAGTAACTAAAAAGTCTATTTTTCTCATAATATCAAGCCCCTCCTTATTTAGAGTAGGCAAGTACTCAATAGTTAAGTTTTCCCTATAAATATAGTATCATATTATTTTTTCTAGCACAAAAAAAATGTAATAAATTAGTTACGAATTTTCGTAAATATATTAATAAGCTAAAAAGAGGAACGATTAATGAATGTTCCTCTAAAAATATGATTTATACTACAGTCATGACGAATAAAGTATCACTTTTCATAGTTAATCATTCTTAATATAAATTTATTAATTTATCTTGATACTTCCCCTCTTTTTCTAATTCTTTTAAAGACTTTTTAGGTGTTGGTAAACATTCTGGCATTGTACCACCATTTTTAGCAATAACTTCTCTAATATTTTTTCCAATATTATAATGAGTCTCATTTGCCTTTCCTTCTCCTTGAATATTATCTTTTTTTAATCTTGCTTCAGTTTGTGAAATACGAAAAAGATTAGTTGCTAATTCTTCACTACCCATATTGTCTAATATGTCTTCTCTATATCTTAAGCCTTTTCTTTTAGCGATATCATCTGCGGTTTCCCCATTATATAATCCTTTATAGCCAGCATTATGAAATTTATCAAAGTTCTTAACTCCTGCTTTTTTAGCCGCTTGATTTAAAGAATAATTTCCTTTTTTAGTTAAATTTCTTTGATAAAATCTTTTCTCATCTTCCGTTAACATAGAATATTCTATCTCTGTTAACTCTTGACGTCTTGTTTGAACTGCAAAATAAGTTTGACCTAGTGCGATGCTTTCTTTTCTAGGATCTGCATTTTGCACTATTAAATAACAAGCATATCTAGATAACTTATAATCTAATAATTTTTTAACTCCTCCATTAGGCATTTTTGATGTTTTTCCCACCTGGGAAAAATGTTCAAAACCTTATAATTACTATTCTCACATGCTTTTTTAGCATTGTCTATTACATTACAAAACTTATCCCATCTTTTATATTCTAATACATTTTGCAATTCTCTTGCTAACCAATATTCATTACCATATTCATCAATATGTTTAATGTCTTCAAATACTGTCTCGTTATATTTTTTAATTTCCATCATCCATTACCTCCCTCTGTTTTTATTTTAATGTATCAAAGATGGCTGTTTAATATTTCTACACCCATAGTATCACACTATTTTTTCTAGCACAAGAAAAAATGTATAAAAAAAGTTACGAAATTTCGTAACTTTTTATTTATTCAAAAACACTATTCATAAGTTCTTCTATAGTCTTCTTTCTCTCTTCAATTTTATCTTTATTAATTGTAATAGAAACAACATCACCATCTTTAACATTAGGAACAAGTTCTAAAGGTAAATTGCACATCTTACCTTTCTCTATTTCTACAACTGCATAATCTCCTTCAATTCTATCTACAATTACATCCATTATTCTGTCACCTCTAAACTATAACTAGCATTACTACTTCCATCAGTAATTTTAACTTCATAAGTACCAGGCTTAACATTACTACTAACTTTAAAAGTCCAACTAACATTACCTTCACTATCACTAGTTTTATCTTCAAGACCACTTGCTTTACTAGCCCCACTAGAATAGATTACATCTATATCATAAGTAGTATTAGGAAGTCCTTTTACACTAACAGTAACATCACTTCCCCTACTAACTGGAGAGTCTAAACTAACAAGACTGATATTACTAGTAGTAGTACTAGAATTACTATCACTACTGAAGTCTTTATCACCACTACAACTTACACTAGCACCATCACTATCACAAATAATATTTCCATCTAAATCAGTTCTAAGTACTTTCGCCCCTACACTTTCATATCTATCTATAATAGACTGATAAGGATGGTTATAAGAGTTACCCTCTCCTACCATAATAATGGCATACTCTGGACTCACCTTTTTAACAAATTCTATTCCTGATGATGAATCACTACCATGATGACCTACTTTAATAACATCTGCATTTACATCACTAGTTATCTCATCTTCACTTAAAGTCTCAGCATCCCCCATAAATAGAAAAGTATTATCTAAATATGTTAACTTTAAAACAGCAGAATAATTATTTAAATTACTATAATCATCACTATTAGGAGCGATAAACTCTAACTTTAGATTATCTTCTGAAAGTATAACTACTCCACTCTTAGCAGTCTTAACTTTAAGCCCTTTATTACTAATAGTAGTGAGTAAATCTTCATAAGTCTTACTAGTAGATATTGCATTAGGCATATAAATAGAACCAATGTCAAAGGTATTAATGACTTCTTCTAATCCCCCAATATGGTCAGTATGAGGATGAGTCCCTACTACATAATCTATCTTTGTAATACCTAGATTATTAAGATAGTTAATAACATTTTTGCTCATATATGCTTCTCCTGCATCAATTAACATAGTTTCATTATTAGGAAGCTGTATAAAGATGGAATCTCCTTGTCCTACATCAATATAATTAACTCTTAAAGTATCTCCACTAAAAGTAGAAACACTAGTCTCTTCATTACTTTCTACAAAAGGATTAGTGCATCCTACTACTAATAAACATAAAATAATTAATAATACAATTCTTATCTTCTTCATAATCTACCTCTACTAAAAGTATATCATACGTATCTTAAGATGTAAATTGTTTTGACAAATTTGGAGTACAACTCCAAAAAATACAAAATTATGTCTCTATCTCTTTAAAGTAATTCTCTACTCCTTTAGTAATAGAATTAGCAAGCTTTTTCTGATAACTTTCTTTTTGTAATAAATATCTTTCATTAGGATTAGAAATAAAACCACACTCTATTAAAACCCCAGGCACTCTTGTATTAGAATAAAGATATAAACTGGTTTTAATAACTTCTCTATCGGTATTTAAATCATTTTTAAATTCATTCATAATAGATTCAGCAAGTACCAAATTATTAGGGTTAATAGAATGATATAAAACCTCTGCCCCACTAACACTACTATAATAATGATAATTTATATGAATAGATAAATACAAATCACTTTTATTCTCTTGTATCTTTAATATTCTTCTATATAGATCACCTCGTTTTTTAGCACTATCCCAACGACTAGACAAATCACTATCATCATCCCTTATCATATAAACAGTTGCACCTTTACTCTTCAACACTTTCTTTAACACTTTAGATATTTCTAAATTAAGATCTTTCTCATAAAGATTACCATAAGTAGTACCAGAGTCCCTACCTCCATGACCAGCATCGATTGTTATAACTTTATGAGACAAAGTTTTCTTAGGTTTAACTCTAGCATCAACAAACTGTAATGACATAAGTAAAACTATAAACATAATTAAAAAAAGAACTTTATATTTTCTTATCATTATAAACACCTATTAAAGTATATGTTTTTAATAGTATAAAATATTATCTATATCATTTTTCTTCTAATAACTCTAAATCTTTAATTCCTTTATTATTAACTAAAATATTCATTTGTTTTCTAGCAATTTCATTCAGTTTTACTAATCTTTCACTCTGAGGAATATTACTAGCGATAAACTCTGCATTAATACTTTCTAAATTACTTAAAATAACTAAATGAAGCAAATCAGTATAATCTCGAATATTGCCTTTAAAAGCAAGTGAAGGATTCTCATCTCTCCACTCTTTAGCAGTCATACCGAACAATGCTACATTTAAAACATCCGCTTCATTTGCATAAGCAAATCTTTTCTGTTTATCAGTTAAATTAGGTACAATATAGTTCTTAACAGCATTAGTATGAACTAAATAATTAACTTTCGAAAGAATGCTATTAACTTGCCATTCCACTTTTTCCTGATAAGTAACATCTCTTTTTAAATGCTGAAATTCCTGAATAACATAAAGTTTAAACTCTGGCCTTAACCAACTAGCAAATTCTAAAGCAATATCACTACAAGCATAAGTTCCTCCATTATTACCAGACTTTGAAATGATTCCAACTGCATTAGTTTCTTTAATCCATTTCTGTGGTGACATATAAAAACTATTTTTACCAGCTTCATTCATAAAGGTCTCGAATTCGTGACCTTTGAAATTTTTATTATTTAATTTTTCCCACAAACCTAAATAAGCTAAAACATCTTTATTTCTCATCCAAGCATAAATAGGAATTTTAGGTTCACTTGGATTAGCATATCTAGCTAGATCTGTTAAAGAAATATAATCAGTATTCCATACACGCATAACCCTTATTTTATTCTCTTGAACAACTATTTCTGTTTCAATGATATCTTTTTTCATAACAACCTCCTTATATATTATATTAGTGTTCATTATATTATATACAGTTAATGAAATTTTACTTTTATATTTTGAGCCCACTACTATTAACACACTTTGCATAACCTACAACTAGAGGTGTTATAATGTTAGATTCATTTAATGATTTATCTAGAGTTTTACAAGCATTTATTGCCTGTCTCTTTACTTGGAGTATAACAGCACTAGGTGCAAGCATAGTTTTCTTTTTTAAGAAAGTAAATAAGACTCTAATGGATGCTCTATTAGGTTTTGCAGCAGGTGTCATGATAGCAGCTAGTTTCTTTAGTTTAATCTCCCCTGCTCTTGAAATGGCTAAAGAGTTAAAAATGACTAGTTGGTTAGTTATATCATTAGGTTTCCTATCAGGAGGAGTTTTACTATTTATTGGTGATAAAGTCTATGATTATTTGAGTAAATTAAGGAAAGATGAAAACAGTAGTAAAGCTAAAAGATGCTTTATGTTAATATCATCAATTACACTTCATAATATCCCAGAAGGTATGGCAGTAGGAGTAGCATTTGGTTCTCTTGCCTACTCTCTAACAGGTTCTACACTAGCAAGTGCCTTAACTCTTGCACTTGGTATAGGATTACAAAACTTCCCAGAAGGTAGTGCTGTCTCCCTTCCTTTAAGAAGAGAAGGATACACAAGAAGTAAAGCTTTCTTTTATGGACAACTATCAGGAGTAGTAGAACCAATTGCAGCCGTCATAGGAGCACTTTTAGTCTTAAAAATACAATTAATACTACCATTCTTATTAGCTTTTGCAGCAGGAGCCATGATTTATGTAGTTGTAGAAGAACTAATCCCAGAAAGTCAAACCAATAAGAAAAAAGACCTCATGGCCTTATTTACAATTCTAGGATTTATGGTAATGATGATATTAGATGTTGCCCTAGGTTAAGAGTCAAGTGACTCTTTTTAATTTTCTAAATAAAGTTTTTGTCCAGCCTTTAACTCTATCGCATAAATATCATCACTCTTACAAGTAAATATTAGTTTAGGTTTAACTACATCAACACTTGTATCTGTATTAGTAGTATCACTATTATCTGAATCACCTACATCAGTATCTGTAGGCTCTTCTATAACCGGTTCTTCTACAACAGGAGTATCATCTTCTACTGGTATGTCTTCAATAGGTATATCAGGAACACTAACTTCAGGCTCTATTCTCTTAAAAGTATAACCATTACTATTTAAAACTGTAATACTATCATCTATCCATAAACACTCTGTAGGATTCTTCCCATTATTAATAGAAAAGTATCCTGCGCTATTTTGATGCCATCCACTACCAGTAAATTTACCCTTTCCACATTCCATATGAACATGATTACCACTAGCATTACCTTTTGTACCTTCTTCGTAAAATCTTTCCCCTCTGTTTATAACTTTACCAACAAAAAGGTTAGAAACATCATTATCATGAGCAAACATCATAGTCATATAATCTACTGTACCGTCAGGATAAATTACTGGTTCACTACTCTCAAGCCACACTTCATTAGCATCCCCAGTATAAATCTTTTTAATAACACCTGTATAAGGAGCGACAATAAAATCAATCCCACTATCACTACCTGCATCATCAATAGCATAACTATCAATATGAGTACCAGTCATATAGCCTTGTGTTATTCTCATATAAGGACTAGGATATATTGGTTTTTCCATTACTTATCACTCTCCGTACTTATAATATTAGACTTCTTTACTGTAATATAATCAGTATTAACTAAAGAAGAATAATCTTTAAGTTTACCCTCCAAAGACTTATAAATTGTATCAGCACCTATAAAACTAAAGAAAGATACCCATAGACTATTAGGAAAATCTACGCTTGTAAAAGTAATACAAAAAAGTATCCCCACTATAAAATTAACAACTAAATTATAAATAACTAAACAGCTAGAACATGGAAAATATTTCTTTGTCTTCTGAATAAAAGCACAAGTTATAACACTAAGAGCGATTGCCACAACTATCATTTGTTGTAATAATGATAAATTTAACATTTCCTTCACCTCTAAAATAGTCTATGAAAAACAAAAGGAAAAGAAACATTGTTAGCCCATAAGCATTTTTATAAGTCCTAAAACTAATATATGTAATGGATAATATAAATAGAATAACAACTTACAATTCTTACCAAGTTTCTGATTATAAAAATAAATTAAGATTAAAGAGAATAACGAAAAGTATTGCATTCCTTCTCCAAGTATTAATGTTGATAAACTAACTGATATAACAATAAGAGGAAAATTATCTTTAAATAAGTAGAAAAAACTAATAACAAGAATACCAAGCATCCCATAACTAAAATTTAAAAACTCTCCCATTAATCCCATAATTACAATGATTAATAGATATGTTATAGGTAATATAATAACTAAGTCCACCTTATCTTTAAAATATTTCTTAATCAAACATTTACTTTTATCTAATAAAAACAAAGTTAAAAGACCTAAAGCAAGAGTAAAGAAAATATTGTTTGCACCTAAATAAATAAAACTATCAAAGAAAACATAATCATAAATAACTTCTGAGATAACAGCAAGTACTAAAAGTCTTAAGAAATATTTACTAAAACTCTTAGTATGAACATATCCTTCTGTTAGTAAAAAAGCAAAGATAGGAAAAGAAAGTCTCCCCACTGCTCTTAAAAAATTATAAAAAGGTGTACCAAAAACAACGCCAATATGATCTATTGTCATGGTAATAATTGCAATAAGTTTTAAATCAAAATTACTCAAACATTTTTTCATACATTTAGTATAACATAAATACTAATGTTATATATAATAAAATAATAATCTAATGCCGTAATTTACTATTTTCATCCATCCCATTCTCTAAATGAGTAGAATAATATAATTCATCTAAAATTTCTTCCCCAGGTAATATTCTACTATTGCTTTTAGATAATCCAATACTATATGAAGGTTCATCAGCATCAAAAATATAACTATCATCTAAATTATATAACTGCTTATAATTTTTTTATGTTTTTGATAAAGAAATCTTTAAAAAATCACCACAAGACAATTTACTATAATCCTCTTTTCCCAATGCTTTAAAATAACCAAAAGAAAACTTTTTACCATCTTTTATAAAATTAACAAAAAAAGATGGATCGTAAATTACCATAGGTTCATTTCCATAACCATTAGGATAAACCATATTAAATGCATGTCTCTCAGAATCTCTATAACCACATGCTACTTCTGAATCAATACCTAAAAATTTAAACATATTATGTGCCATACCAGCTTTTTCAGAACAAAAAGCACACTCATTATCGCGAATTGTTTTAATTGAAATTCTTTTTTCTTTTAATGACATATAAGTAAAAGCTCTACCAAAACCAATATCTTCACTTGGCAAGTATTTATATACTGTAAAAAAAATGGTTGTAAACAATGTTAACTCATTATACCAACTATTTTCTTTTACTGTCTTTACTAATTCTACATAAGGTGTTATATCATCATACACTAAATCTGGACATTCCTTGTTTCCAAGTTTATCTCCAGCCTTATAATGCGTTTTTAAAGATATATATTCTCTCTAAAAGTATCTGTATAATTTTGACCTACAGTTGTTTCCATAGAACCATCTTCTAGTTCCTTCAATCTAAATTTTACAAACTCAACTATCTCTTCATCTGTACTTAATCCATATATATTTTTTTGAATCTCATCTTTAGTCATTTTTGCCTCCACAAATTACCATTTATATCTATAAATATCATATCATAAATAACAATTTAATATATATATAAAATCTAAAGTAACTTCATAAACTATCAAAAATGTATATATTTACAATTATAATCACTTTTGATATATTATCGTCATGCAACTTGCCTGTGAATGATTAAAGCTGAGTTCTCAAATGAGAGTAGATATACATTTGTATATTTAAAATTTCTTTACTCCTGGGGCAAGTTTTTTTAAATAAAAATGCCTGAGGGGCAACGTACTTAACATACGCTTAGCATTTAGCTACCTACCTCAGGTCTTGTGAGAATATATTAACATAAAACTTATATATTGTCAAATACTCTCATTATTAGTATATTCAATTTTTTTATTTCTACCCTTAATTTTATGTCCAGGAAATAAACTTATTCTAAAATTTTTTTCCTTTAAATGAGGCAAAACTTTTTTTACTATGTTTCTATCTTTATATGAATTATAAAATGTATTAACAATTAAATCAGCAAGTTGTATTCCATAATTAGTAGCAGAATCATAATAAGTTACTTTAAAATTAAAGTTTTCTAAACAAAATTCAGTTTTTAAATACATTTCTAGATTATTCAAATCACCTACTCTTATATTTCTGTTGTCTACACTTAATATAAATTCAATATTTTCATTTAATTGATCTAAATTAAGTAACGGTATTATACAATCTATAAATAACAATTTAACAGCATAATTAAAGAATATATTAGAAGCTATAATTTCTTTTTTCATAGATGACTTTTCAAATATTTTAGCACACCCATAAAATGTATCTATATCTTGAATACTTTTAAAAATTTCTATTTTTTCTAAATCACTCATATCATATGATTTAATTTCTTTTTTTAAATCAATTTTTTTCTTGTCTTTAATAGATTTATTTATCTTCTTATATTTTGATGTTATTTTATTTTTATCTTTTACCAATGTAAAATAACCACCAACTGCAAAATATTTCGTCTTACTATTTTTATGAATAGAACCACTTTCATCTAGATATACATATATTCTCATAAGCCCGTTACCTCCTGTAAGAATATAATAACACAAACAAATATCAAAATCTATACAAAAAGAAAAAGTACCGAACCTAATCGATACTTTAGAAACAATAGATTAACGTTTACTAAATTGTGGAGCACGTCTAGCTTTCTTAAGACCTGGTTTCTTACGTTCTTTCTTACGTGCATCACGAGTAATAAATCCTTCAGCTTTTAATATTTTACGGAAACTATTCTCAGAATCTGCTGGAGTAGATGCATCATATTGTAATAATGCTCTAGTAATTCCTAATCTAACTGCACCAGTTTGACCAGAAAATCCACCACCACTTACATCTGCATCAACATCAAACATATCACGAGTATTAGTAACATCAAGTGGCCCTGTTAAATCCATAACTAAAGTTGGATATGGGAAATATTCATTAACATCACGACCATTGATAGTAATTTTACCAGTACCAGTTGTAAGTCTTACTCTTGCAACACTAGTCTTTCTTCTACCAGTTCCTCTGTATACTTGTTTTTTATCTGCCATAATAAACCTCCCTATACATCCATCTCGCTAGGCTTTTGAGCCATATGTTTATGATCACTACCTGCATATACAAATAGTTTCTTATACATTGCTCTACCTAAACGGTTCTTTGGTAACATTCCTTTAACAGCTTTCTCAACCATTTCTTCAGGATACTTCTCGATCATTTCTTTTGCAGTTCTAGTTCTAAGTCCACCTGGATACTGAGAGTGACTATAATATTTCTTATCTTCTAACTTATTACCAGTAAGTAAAACTTTAGAAGCATTAATAATAATTACATAATCACCACAGTCAATATGAGGTGTATAAGTAGCCTTATGCTTACCACGTAAGATATGAGCAGCCTTACTAGCCACACGACCTAAAGGTTTCCCTTCAGCATCAATAACGTACCATTTACGCTCTACTGTTTCTTTCTTTTGCATATAACTTTTCATAATTTTTCTCCTTTACTAAATAACTTAAACTTTCACCACTGTTTAAGTTGTTTAAGTTTTAGTGGGGATATAAAATGTACCGATTAAAATTATATCAGTGTTCCCCGATAAAGTCAATCATTTTATTTCAAAATATTTCTGTTATAATCTATATAAGAATTGGAGAAGAGTTTATGAAAGAAGTAATAAAAAAGAACAAGAAAACAA
Organism: uncultured Bacilli bacterium; assembly: GCA_944331955.1. GTDB lineage: Bacteria > Bacillota_I > Bacilli_A > RF39 > UBA660 > Onthousia. The sequence goes on along the minus strand of CALVIY010000016.1, from coordinate 4,804 downwards.
TTCTGTTCTTCATATTTTGTTATATCATGATATTTTGTTTTAACTTTTTTAGACCTATAGATTTAGACCTATTATGGAATTATGGTTTTAGTAAAAATGTAAGTGATGGTCTAATTATGTATAAAGATTTTAACATGGTAATCACACCCCTTTATCCAACTATAACTGGACTATTCATGAAATTACTAGGTAATAACATGATTGTATTTTATATTATAAACGCTTTCTATGCCCTACTAACTTTATTTATAGTATATAAACTAGATAAAAAGATAATATTCCCTTTCTTTATATATTTTCTCTTTAATACAGCACCCGGCTATAACACATTAACCGTTTTCTATGTATTTTTATTAATTTATCTAGAAAAAAATAACAAAAGTGATTACTTAATAGGACTAGTAATAAGCCTTGCTTTCTTAACTAAATCAAGCATAGGTATTTTCCTAGCCCTACCAACTCTTTATTATCTAAAGAAACCTAAAAAGATTATAAAAAGAATAATACCAGTTATTATAACTAATCTAATAGTAATAGGATATTTCTATTTAAATAATGCTCTTTATGATTATATAAACTATGCTTTTCTAGGATTACTAGATTTCTCTAATGGTAACAGTAACTACAATTTTATAACTATTATAGTAGTACTAGTCTTAATATATCTAATAAGAGAATATATAAAAACTAAAGATAAAGATCTACTTTATATAATAGCATTCCAAATTATGGCTTATCCCCTATTTAATATAAGTCATACACTCCTAGCTTTAACTCCAGTAGTTTATTACCTATTAAGAAAACATCCTAAAGTAAATAACTTAGTAATCAAAACAGCCCCTATTTTTATTATAATACCAATTATTTCTCTAATTATTAATTATAACTTATGTCACCCTACTTATGATAATAATCTCTTTAAATATCGCTACCTTCAAAAAGAATATCGTAATGATTTAAATGCTTTAGAAAATTATTTTAAAGGAGATTATGACAATGTTTATTTCTTTATGATGGAAGCATATCTATATAAATTAGGTCTTGACATTCCCATAACAGAATATGATTTAACGCTAAAGGGTAATCTAGGATATAATGGTGAAGATGAAATGATTAAAAAGATTAAAAACCTAGACGATGGCAGTATTATTGTTACTTCACTAGTATTTCAAGAAAGTAAAACTAATATGATAAAAACTCAAGCTAGTAGAAAGATATATGATTATATAACAGAAAACCTAAGTCCTATTGGACAATTCTATAAATTTAGAGTCTATGTAAAGTGATGAATAGACAAATTAAAAAAAATATAGTATAATCTATATCGGTTAGTTCTTCGAGGTTTTATAAAAAGAAAGGAGAAATAATGAATAAAAAGTCAAGTGAAACAAAAATAATTGTTTTAGGTGGCTTAGGAGAAGTAGGAAAAAACATGTATTGTGTAATGCATGAAGATGAAATTATTGTTATAGACGCGGGAGTATCATTTGCCGAAGGAGAACTTCTAGGTATAGATTATGTCCTTCCAGATTACTCATTCTTACAAGAAAATGAAGATAAAATTAAAGCTCTTCTTATAACTCATGGTCATGAAGATCATATAGGAGCTATTCCTTTTTTATTAAGAAGTGTAAATATTCCTGCTATCTATGCCCCTAATCAAGCTAAAGAATTAATTAAATTAAAATTAGAAGACAGAAATATTAGATATGATAATTTATTTGTTTATGACGAGAATACAAAGTTAAAATTTAATCACATGGAAGTAGAATTCATTAGAACTACACACTCTATTCCTGATTCTCATGGTATATCTATTAAAACACCTAATGGTAGAATAGTAACAACAGGAGATTTTAAATTTGATTTAACCCCTATTGGACCAATGGCAGATTTATATAAGATGGCCAAAATGGGTGAAGAAGGAGTAGATTTACTTATAAGTGATAGTACTAATGCTCTAAATGAAGGAATGTCAATTAGTGAATCACGTGTTGATGATGCTTTAACTGATATTTTTGATAAATATAAATATAATCGTATTATAATTGCAACTTTTGCATCAAACATCTATAGATTAAAGCATATATTTGAGTCATGCTATCAACATGGAAGAAAAATATGTGTCTTTGGTCGTAGTATGGAAAACAATATTGATATTTCTATTAAAGGTGGATATATTGACCACAAAGAACTATTAGTAACACCAGAAGTTGCAAACACATTAAAACCTGGAGAAGTAACAATTCTTTGTACTGGTTCCCAAGGAGAACCTCTAGCCGCTTTATCTAGAATTGCGGAAGGAACACATAAACAAATTAAATTAAGACCTGATGATATTGTAATATTCTCATCAAGTGCCATACCTGGTAATGCTATAAGTATCCATAAAACAATTAATAAATTGTATTTAAGAGGAGTTAAAGTATTTACAAACATGACTGTAAATAACTTACACACATCAGGACATGCTAACCAGGAAGAATTAAAGTTAATGATTAGATTATTAAAGCCAAAGTATTTAATGCCATTCCATGGAGATTACAGAATGTTAAAAGAGCATGCTAATCTTGGAATAGATTGTGATATTCCTAAAGAAAATACTTTTATATTAAAAAATGGTGATAGTCTAATTTTAAAAAATCATAAGATAACTAAAGGAGAAAGTTATCCAAACAGTGATATTTATGTAGATGGTAATAGAATTGGTGAAGTAGGAAGTGCCGTTATAAGAGATAGAAAAATAATGGCTAGCGATGGTATTTTAGTTGTTATTATAAATATTGATTCTAAAGCAAGAACTTTACTTACAAAACCTAATATAACTACAAGAGGCTTTGTATTAGTAAATGAAAATGAAGATTTAATAAAGAAAATTGAAAAAGAAGCGACTAATGTTATCAGTGAGAAATTAAAAGATAACAAAGCAACATTTACAGATATTAAGAATCAACTAAGTCTAGACTTAATACCATTTATTATGAACTTAACTGGAAGAAGACCATTAATATTACCAATAATATTAGACATAAAAAAATAGAGTTCAAACTAACTCTATTTTTATTTTGCTTCAAGAACTGCCCTAGTCTCTCTAACTACTGTTATCTTAATAGTACCAGGATAGTTTAATGTTGATTCTATCTTTTCTTTTATATCACGAGCAACTCTATGAGCCTCTAAGTCATCTATCATTTCTGGTTCTACTATAACTCTAAGTTCTCTACCTGCTTGCATAGCATAAGCTTTAGAAACACCATCTATATCATTAGCAACTTCTTCAAGTTGAGCAAGACGTTTAACATAGTTTTCTAAAGAATCATTACGAGCTCCAGGTCTACTAGCAGAAAGAGCATCAGCAACAGCAACTAAAGTGGAAATGACAGAAGTAGCCTCACAATCACCATGATGTGATGCAATCGCATTAATTACTACTTCATTTTCTCCATACTTCTTAGCAAGCTCTACACCTATACTAACATGACTTCCTTCAATTTCATGATCAACTGCTTTACCAATATCATGTAAAAGTCCAGCCCTTTTAGCAAGTGAAACATCTTCACCAATTTCCCCTGCCATAAGCCCAGCCAAATTAGCAACTTCAATTGAATGTTGTAAAGCATTTTGTCCATAACTAGTTCTAAATTGAAGTCTACCAATTATCTCTATTAATTCAGGAGCCATTTTAGTAATACCAAGTTCAAACAAAGCATTATTTCCATACTCAAGTATTTTCTCTTTAGTATCTTTACATACTTTATCATAAACTTCTTCAATTCTTGTAGGATGTACTCTTCCATCTTTTATTAAAGTTTCAAGTGTTAATCTAGCCATTTCTCTTCTTAAAGGATCAAAACTAGACAAAACAACCGCTTCAGGAGTATCATCAATAATAAGATCAACCCCCGTAACCGCTTCAATTGTTCTAATATTTCTTCCCTCTCTACCAATTAATCTACCTTTCATATCATCATTAGGTAAACTAACAACAGTAACAGTCTCTCCACTTGCAATATCAGCAGCATATTTCTGCATAGAAGTAACAATCATCTCTTGTGCCTTCTTATCAACAATTAACTTAGCTTCATTTTCTTGTTCACTAATATAAAGAGCAATTTCTCTACTCATAGACTCTCTTACATTTTTCATAATTAAATCATGAGCTTTCTCTTTACTATAACCTGAAATCTCTTCAAGTAAATTAATTTGTTCTTTCTTAATTTCCTCCACTTTTGCTTCTTTTTCTTGAATATCTTTTTGTCTTTGAATTATCTTCTCTTCTCTTTCATCTAAAGTAGCCTCACGCTTCTGACAAAGTTCATCTCGCTTATCAAGACTAGCTTCTCTTTGTAATAGTTTATTCTCGCTATCTTTAAGTTCTGATTTTTTCTCTTTAATATCTTTATCTACTTCAAGTTTTAACTGATAAGATTTCTCTTTCGCTTCCATAACAGCATCACGTTTAATCTTCTCAGCATTTTTCTCTGCATCACTTAACATTTTATCTATTTTTTTAGAAGTTGTCCCTTCTCTTATATAAGCAACTAAAAAAGTTAATCCAAAACCACAAATTAATCCAAAAATTATAAGTAAAATGGAGAGTAACATTTCATTCATTTCATACCTCCATTAGATATATACTTTAAATAAAAATCTAAACTATAATCTAATTATATTGTAAGTACTAAATCAAAAGTTGTCAAGAAAAGATAAATCTATAAAATTTTAAATGTGATTAATTAGTGAAAATGTCTCAAAGTTAAAGATAGAAAATTAGTGAAAATGTCTCAATATAAAAGTTAGATTT
>CALVIY010000015.1 GCA_944331955.1 uncultured Bacilli bacterium | reverse complement strand
TAAACCAACACATTTTATTTTGCAATATATTTTTTTGATAGAACTAAAGACTTTTCGTCAGAAATTTGGTACAATAAGCCTTGAAAAAGAAAGGCGGTGTTTAACTTGAAAACAGCAATTGTTTTATCAGGTGGAGGAGCTAAAGGAAGTTATCAATTAGGAGTCTGGAAAGCTTTAAGACAACTACATATTAAATATGACATTGTAACAGGAACCTCAATTGGCGCTTTAAATGGAGTTTTAATGTGTGAAAACTCTTACTTTAAAGCTAAAAGAATATGGCAAAAATTAAATTTAGAGTATCTTTTTAATGAATTACCAAAATCTAATAAAGAAATTGATATTCTTAAATTATTTAGTAGTAATTTTATAAAAAATGGTGGTATGGATATTAAAAAAATTGAAACTATTCTTGAAGATAATGTTAATAAAAGAAAGTTTTATAAAAGTAAAATAGACTTTGGTCTTATTACTTACAATTTTACTACTAAAAAGCCTTTAATATTATCAAAAAATAAAATACCTAAAGATAAGCTAATTGATTACTTAATGGCATCTGCAACCTGTTTCCCTGCCTTTAAAATGAAAGAAATAGATGGAGATAAATATATAGACGGAGGTTATTATGATAACTTACCCATTGAACTTGCTATAAAACTAGGCGCTGAATTTCTAATAATAGTTGATTTAGGAGCCCCTGGATTTAAAAAGAAAATTAACAAAAAAATAAATAGTGTTTTAATAAAGCCTAAGAATAATATCTCTTTCTTCCTAAATTTTAATGAAGAAACAGCAAAAATGAATGTTAAGTTTGGATATAATGACACCCTAAAAGCCTTTAAGAAATTAGATGGTAATAAATTCACTTTCAAAAAGAATGCCATTTCTAAGTATTATCTAAATAATAAAGATAATTTATTAGACCCTACAGAGAAAAAGTTCTTAGCATCTATAGAAGAGTTAGGTAAAATATTTAAACTAGATGAAAGTAAAATATATAGTCTTAAAAATTATATAAAAGCTTTAAATAAAAAAATTGACACAGAAGAATCTTTAGATAATAAAACAATTAAAAGCATAAAAGCTTTAACTACTAAGATAAATTCTAAAACCCTAATATTATTCTTTCTAAGTCAACTTGAAAATAATAAAAATCCCAAAAAGCTAAGCAAAATATTTTCTAAAGAATATAAACTTGCTAAATACTTACAAATGTTAGGAGTAGTATATGGAAAATAAATTTAAATATAGTAATGATAATAAAAGATATCACACTCTAACTTATTATTATAAAAAGAAGTTTAATGAAAAGGTATGTAAAGTAAGTCTTAATGCTAACTTTACTTGTCCTAACATTGATGGAAAAGTGGGTTTTGGAGGATGTATTTACTGTTCCAAATTAGGAAGTGGTGAATATGCTGGAAATAAAGATGAAAGTTTAATCACTCAGTTTGAAAAAGGAAAAGAAAAGATGCAAAAGAAATGGCCTAATGCTAAATTCATCGCCTATTTTCAAGCGAATACTAATACTTATGGTCCTATAGAAAAACTAAAGTCATGCTTTGAACCATTTATAGAAAGAGATGATTGTATAGGTATATCTATCGCTACAAGAAGTGATTCAATTACTGATGAATGCCTAGAATACCTAGAGGATATTAATAAAAGAACTTTTTTAATTGTAGAATTAGGACTCCAAACAATTCATGATAAAACAAGCAAATTAATAAATAGATGTTCTACCATTGATAACTTTGATAAAATGGTAAAAGAGTTAAAGAAAAGAAATATTAATGTTGTTGTTCATATCATCAATGGTCTTCCTTATGAAACAGAAGAAATGATGATAGAAACAGTAAAACATCTAAATGAATTAAATATAGATGGCATAAAAATACACATGTTAGGAATACTCAAAGATACTCCTTTAGAAAAGTATTACTATAAAAATAAATTTAAAATTTTATCTAAAGAAGAATACGTTAATATTGTCGTAAAACAATTAGAATATTTAAATCCTAAAATAGTAATTCATCGTCTTACAGAAGATCCTAAAGAAGATGATATAATAGAACCTAAATGGTTAACTAAGAAATTTACTGTTTTAAATGAAATAGATAAAATAATGAGTAAGAATGATATTTATCAAGGAGATAAGTTAACTTAGAATATTATTGATTTCTTTATAAAGTTGTGCTATTATAAGCGGCAAAGGTGATGAATATGACTAATAATGAAAAGAAAAAACATATTAAAGAAGCCGAATTAAAAGACTTTAAAGCAAAAATAAAAGCAAAAATAGAAAATAGTAACCAAGTATTTATTACAACTCATAAAAACCCTGATTTAGATGCTATTGCATCTGCTTTAGGAGTATCTTTGATTGCTAAAAAACTTAAAAAGAAGAATTATATTATTATGGATGATTCTATAGATAATATTAATACTGGAGTTCTTTCAATTATTGATGCCATTTCCAATGACTTTGAAATAATAACAACAGCTATGTATAATGAAATAAAAAGTAATAACGATATTTTATTTATTACTGATGCTAATAAAAGCAATTTAGTATCATGTGAAAGTTATTTACAAGATTTTAAAAGTATTATTATTATAGATCATCATAACCAAGATTCTAAAACTATAAAAACATTTAATAAATTTATATACCCAGGCTCATCAAGTGCTAGTGAACTAGTAACTGCAATACTAGAAGCTTTTAAAATTAATTATGGAACAGCAATCGCTAACTATCTACTAGCAGGAATAATATTAGATACAAACAGTTTTAGAAGTGAAACATCAACAAGTCAAACCTTAACTATAGTTAATACATTATTAGATAAAGGTGCTAATAGAAAGTATGCAGACACTCTAATAGATAAAACATTCGCTACAGAAGTAAAAGTAAATGATCTAATAAGACCAACAAGTTTTTATAACTATAGAGTTGCCATTTGTTGTGGTAGTAATGAAGAAAAAATAAGTCCTGAAATAATCGCTAAAGCAGCAGATAAACTAAAAGAATTTGCCGACATAAGTTGTGTTGTTGGTAGATTAGATGATAATACTATTAGCGTAAGTGCCAGAAGCAATGGTAAAATAGATGTAAGTAAAGTTATGCAATTACTTGGAGGTGGTGGTGATACTTTTAGAGGTGCTACTAAAATAAAAGGAGAAACTACTGATGAAGTACAAAAGAAACTAATAAAAATTTTAAAACCTAGTTATTATATTGAAGAAAAGGAGTTGAAAGATGAAAAAGATTAATATAAATAAAAATTTATATAAAATAATTGCCGCAGGTCTAACTTCATTCGTTCTACTTACAAATGGTTGTTCAAGTAAAACAAATGAAACAACAACTTCTAATGAAGTTACAACCGAAGTAGAAAACAATAATAAACAAGAAGAAACAAAAAAAGAGACTAACACTAATGAAAAAAATAAAGAGGAATTTGATAACTTTCAAAGTGAAAAAGAAGAAATAGATAGTCTCCTTTACACAGAAAACTTTGAAAAAGCTAAGGAAGTATGGAATGACTACTTTATCGATGCAGTTGACTTTATATTTTATGACAAAGAATATAAAGATACTAAATTTAGTGAATTAAACCCTGAAGCCCAACAAAAGTGTATTGATACAATAAACGAATTAGGAAACAAAATGAATGAAATCTTTCCAAATTGGCAAGAAGATTTAGGAAATATTAAAGACAGTACTGCAGAAGCTTATTACAACATCTTAGCAAATATTAAAAATCTTATTGGTGAAGATAATTACAATAATATTAAAGATTTAAAAGACGGACTAAAAAGTGGAGCAAGCCAAATTGGAAATAGTATAAAAGATGCTGCTAATAATTGGTATCAAGGATATAAAAGTAGAAATAAATAGTGATTATATGTAAAGTAATCACTATTTTTACTTGTAAATAGACATTTCTTAGATTATAATGTTAGTAAGAGTAAAGGATGATAAATATGGATAGACATATTAGAATTATAACAGTTAGTGCTCTTTCCTTACTTGGAGTTCTATGTATTTCTTCAGGAGTAATGTATAATTCCTTACAAGAAAGCAATGTTAATCAAAAAGTATTAGTAGTCGTAGAACAAAAACAAGTAAGTAAAGAAAGTGATGTTGACATAAAACTAAAAAATTTGACAATCGAAGTTAACACTCCTCTAAGTGTCAAAATTGTTGACTACTTAGACAGTGCTGTACCAGATGAAGTTCTAGCAAACTTAAAATTAGATACTAGTAGTGTTAATGTAACAGAACCAGGTACATATAATTATACCGTTACATATAAAAAGAAAAAATATCAAGGTATTATAGTTGTAAAAGAAAAACAAGTTAGTAATAATGCTTTACAAAGTATTACTTTAAAAACTATAAATATAAATGTAGGTACAGCTTTACCAACTGATGTTAGTAACTATGTAATAGAGCCTCTTACTGATGATGTAAAAGCTACTATGTTAATTGATCTTAGTAAGGTTAACGTTAATCTAGCAGGTAGTTATCAATATACAATAACTTATAATAATAGTATATATACAGGAACTATAGTAGTAACTGAATCTCAACCAACATTATCTACTGATATAGGAAATGAAAATACTACTACAACCCCACCTGAGAATAATCAAGAAACACCTACAGGAGAAGAGCCTACTACAGAAACAAATTAAAACTTCCAAATAAATGGAAGTTTTTTTATAACATATTTTTCTTTTTTAAAATAAGCGCTACTATTAAAGAAAGTAACAAAGATATTAAAAGCAATAAAACGAAAGCATAAGGATTCTTAGCAAACTTTCCAAAAGTAACATTCATTCCCATAAAAGATGCTACCATCGTAGGAATAGAAAAAACAATTGTAATACCTGCTAAAAACTTCATAATAGTATTAAGATTATTAGAAATAATAGTAGCAACCGTATCCGTAGTACTAGATAAAATACCTCTATATAAATCAGCCATTTCTATTGCCTGATTATTTTCAATAATTGCATCTTCAAGTAAATCTTCATCTTCTTCATATAACTCTATTACATTACCTTTTAAAATCTTATCAAGAACAACCCCATTAGACTTTAAAGCCGTAATTATATAAGTTAAACTGTTTTCAAGAGAAAGTAAATTTAAAAGTTCTTGGTTCTTAGTAGCATTTAAAATATTAGACTCTGCTATTTCTATCTTACTATCTATTTCTCTTAACACTTTTAAGTATAATAATGCTAGTTTATAAATCATTTGAATAATAAATCTGCTCTTCTTATAAGTATAAAACTCTTTTACCTTACCTTTAGTAAATTCATCAATAATACTATACTTCTGTAAACAAACTGTTACAATATAATCATTTCTAACAACTAAAATACCTATTGGAAGAGTTGTAATAGTCTTAGTATTATTCTTAATCTCATAAACAGGAACATCTAAAAGAAGCATCTTAACCCCATCTTCTTCATCAATACGAGGTTTCTCATCATCATCTATTATACTCATAATAAAATTCTTCTTTATACCAAGAGCATTAACAACCTCATCTATTTCTACCTCAGTAGGATTTATTAAATTAATCCAACTACCTACTTCATAAGTATCTATTCTACTAAATTCTCCACTAGTAACATCAGTATTATAAATCTTTAGCATAAAAAACACCGCCTCTCATTTCTTTAAAATAACCCCTTTATCTCTCCATCTACTAAATCTATATTTTCATAATTAGGCTTCTTAGGTAGTCCTGGCATCGTATAAATTTTACCAGAAAGAACCGTAATAAAACCCGCTCCTCTATTTATAATTAAATCTCTTACATGAAGGACATTATCTTTAGGATAACCTAACAGTTTAGGATTGTCACTTATTGAATATTGTGTTTTCGCTACACAAATTGGAAGATAAGATAAACCTAACTTCTCTATAAGTTTCAATTTTTCTTCTGCTGCCTCACTATATTCTATCATTTCAGAGTTATAAACAAGCTTATTAAGTTTACTAATTTTATCTCTTATATTATCATTTTTTAAGACTAAAGGTTTAAAGTTATTAGGTAACTCATATGACTTAATAACAAGATTAGCAAGGTCTATCGCTCCTTCTCCTCCCTTACTATAAGCATCACTAACTTCACAAGGATAACCCAAATTACTAACATAGTCTTTTATATAATTAATATCTTCTAAACTATCATCATTAAATTTATTAAGACAAACAACTATTGGTACATTATAATTCTTTAAATGATTAAGATGAGCATCTATATTACATATTCCAGATTCTAAAGAACCATTACCATTATATTTTAAAGCCCTAACAGTAACAACTAAAACAACAGTAGAAGGAGTAATAGACGCGGTAGGACAAACTATATCAAGAAACTTTTCTGCCCCTAAATCACTACCAAAACCTGCCTCTGTAATGACATAATCAGAAAGACTAATAGCTTGTTTAATTGAAGTAATACTACTACAACCATGAGCAATGTTTGCAAAAGGTCCCCCATGAATAATAGCAGGAGTACCCTCTAAAGTCTGTACTAAATTAGGTTTAAAAGCATCTTTCAAAAGAACTGTTAATGCCCCTTCTAAATTTAAATCATGAACATAAATAGGTTCATTATTACTATTAAAACCAACTATTATCTTAGATAATCTGTTTCTTAAATCATCAATATCAGTAGCAAGACAAAATAAAGCCATAACTTCACTAGCAGAAGTTATATTAAAGTGATCTAAAAACTCACCTTCTTTACACTCTAACTTAACATCTCTTAAACTCCTATCATTAACATCTAAACAACGACTAAAAGTCACTGTTTTTATATCTAAACTATTACCTTGTTCAATATGATTATAAATAGCCGCACTAATCAAATTATTAGCACTTGTTATTGCATGAAAATCCCCTGTAAAATGCAAATTAATATCTTCCATTGGAACAACTTGACTAAAGCCTCCTCCGGTCGCACCACCTTTAATACCAAAAACAGGTCCTAAAGAAGGTTCTCTTAAAGCAAGACATACATTTTTATTAAGCCTATTAAAAGCATCAGCAAGACCAATACTAACAGTAGTCTTACCTTCTCCATATGGAGTAGGATTAATAGCCGTTACCAATATAACTTTTCCACATTTCTCTCCCTTATCTTTAATAATCTTAGCTTTATTCTTTCCATACATTTCTATATCATCTAAAGAAAGATTAAGTTTACTAGCAATCATCTTAATATCTTTTAATTTCACACTATGAGCAATATCTAGATCAGTCATTATATCACCTCTCAAACTATCTCTATTATATGCTAATAAATAGAAAAAAACTAGTCTTAAAAGACTAATTTTTATTATAGATTAAAGAAATTATAAGCAAAAAATATCTTTTTAAAAAATTTTATTACATTATCTTTACTTCTATACTTAAACATATTATTTATTATTCAACATATCTTCAATTAAAATGCCAACATTACTCCCCAATTCATACTTTAAGGATTCAATATCTTCTTTATAGTTTTTTTCACGCTTTATTGCATCTTGTATATATGGTTCAAAGTCACTAAAATTTAATTGTGACTTTTTATACATAGATATTTAACTTTTATAATAAGTTTAAACGTTTTTTTCACATTTAATAAGATTTATATTTTAAATATATAATAAAACACTATTTACAAATGAAGTTCTTTTCTAACAATATCATAAACCTCTCTGCTTATATCATCAATACTACGTAATACTCCATCTTTACTACATTCTATTATTTTAAAGTTATACTTATCTGCAACATATAAACTATTATCATAAACTTTATCTAAAAAAGAACTATCCTCTTCATTAATATCTCCTTCTACCCCTTCATTATCTCTATTCTTTCTAAGTTCTTTCGCAATAGATTTATCAAGTTTTAAAAAGATAACTAAATCGGGTTTCTTAAGTCCTAATTTATTATATTCATAATCAGTTATATAATCTAAAAACTCCTCTTTATCCTCAAAAAATGAACCCTGATATATTAAATTAGAAGTAGTATATCTATCTAACAAGACTATCTTTCCATTTTCTAAGTCTTTTTTTAATTTATTATGATAAATATAAAATCTATCCATAGCAAAGAAACTACTAATCGCATAAGGTCCAATATCTTCTCTATTACCTAAATTACCTTTTAAGTATTCTTCTAGTAGACTAGCCCCTATACTACCATAACTAGGAAAGTGATGATAAACTACCTCTTTACCAGATTTAATTAATTTATTATATAACTCTTTAACTTGTGTACTCTTACCTACTCCATCACTAACTCCTTCAATTACAATAAGTTTTCCCATCATCTTAACCTCCCACTTTTATTATAAATGAAAAAAAATTAAATTTATATGAATTTTGTAAATTCGGGTAAATTTTCGCTCAAATTTACAAAATTCGCCCGGTGAATTTGCAAAATTACTACCCAAAAACACCTTAAATTTTCAAAATTACCAATTTGCAAAGAAAAAGACAAAATGCTAGAGTAAGCCTCGTTAAGAAAAAAGGAGGAATTTTATGAAAAAAATATTATTATTCTTAACTCTAGGTTTTATTTATTTAATAAGTTCAACAACTGTTGTTAATGCAAGTACTGATTCTTTCTATGAAGCAGAATATATTGATAATACTTACATGGTTAGATATGATAAGAAAACAGGAACTAAATATTATCAAAAAGCAAGGACTTATAGAAGAACTAGTGATGGTAAACTAGCTTACTGTCTCCAACCATTTACTAAATTTAATCCAAGTGATAATACTTATGAAACAGTTTCAAGTCTACCAGATATTAGTAATGAAACATTAGAAAGGATAAGAGATATCGTAGGTTTTGGTTATGGATATAGTGGACATAATGATGACTTAAAATGGTATGCTGCCACCCAAATTATGATCTGGCAAACTGTAGAACCTGATAGTGAATTCTATTTTACAGATACTTTAAATGGTAATAGAATTGAAAAATATGAAAAAGAAATGAGAATTATTAATAACTTAATAGATAGTAGTTATGTATTACCAAGTTTTAATAATCAAACATTTTATGGTATAGTAGGAAAACCTTTAACATTTGAAGATACTAACAATATAATTTCAAGATTCGGTAAACCTGAAGATATAACTGTAAAAGATAATATTGTTACTGTTATTAAAAATGAACCAGGTTGTTATGAAGATACTTTTGTAAGACTATATAATTATACTAGTCCTATGTTATTCTATTATAATCCAAACAGTCAACACCTTGCTACCATAGGAAGTCCTAATAATAGAGAAGCTAAAGTAAGATATTGTTTTAATGAATTAAAGTTAAAAATTAAAAAGATAGATAAAGATACAGGAACAACTACTAGTATTGGTGAAGCTTCCCTAAAAGATACAGTATTTACTTTATATAATGAAAATATGGAGAAAATAACAGATCTAACATTAGATGATAACATGGAAGCATCTATATCAAGTTCTAATTATGATATAAATTATGGTACTTACTATTTAAAAGAAGCAAAAGTAGGAACAGGATATTTACCAAATAATCAAGTATATGAAATAAAGTTTACTAGTGATAATCCTAAAGTAGAGTTAACTATTGAAAACAAAGTTATTGAAAAAGAAGTAACTATTAAAAAACTATATGGTGATGGATTACTTATGCAAACAGAATCTAATATTACTTTTGAAATCTATGATAAAGATAATAATCTAGTAGATAAAATAACAACAGATCAAAATGGAATAGCAAAGATAACCCTACCCTATGGACATTATAAAATAGTACAATCTAATACTACCGAAGGTTATACAATGATTAAACCTTTTGAAATATTTATTAGTGATATAAATAAAGATTATTACTATACAATTAATGATTATAAAATACCTGAAAAAGAAACACCTAAAGAAACAATATCTATAAAAGTACCTAATACAAGTACAGAAGATAACAACTACCATATATTTAGTTTAATCCTACCTGCATATTTAATTGTTAAGAAAAAGTTTAGTTAGTATCGTTTTACTAACCATATACTTAGGTAGTTGTATATTAATATATAATACTGAAACAAACAACAAAAGTATTAAAACCACAAGTATAGAAAATAATACTAATACTGCTAATTATATTAATAATAAAAATACACAAACAAATAATGAAATAATTGGTACTTTAACAATAGACAAATTAAACTTATCTAAAAATATTTATGATATTAACAGTTCTCATAATAATGTAGAAGAAAATGTTACTATTCTAAATGATGATAAAGATTTAATAGTCTTAGCAGCACATTCAGGACCTGGATATATCGCTTTCTTTGATGATTTAGATAAATTAGATTTAAATGATATAGTTAATCTAATTTATAAAGAAAAAGATTTAGTATATAAAGTTATTAACATAGAAGAACAAACTAAAGATGGAACTATAGAAATAAATAAAACTAACAAACAAAGATTAATACTAACTACATGTAGTAAAAAAGACAAAAATAAACAGTTAGTAATAACAACAGAAAAAATAGATGCCTAAGCATCTATTTTTAGTTCATTATTAATAACATCAAAAGTAACAGTCTCTCCATATTTAATAGTACCTTTAATAAGTTCATGAGCAAGTAAACTTTCAATAGTCTTACTAACTTCACGTTTTAAAGGTCTTGCTCCATAATTAATATCATAGGAAGCATCTACTAAGTAATCTTTAGCTTTATCAGTTAATTTAATATGAATATCATTCATAGAAAGACGATTCTCTATATCAGAAATAATCTTATCAAGAATCTCATAAATAACATCTTTAGTAAGAGGTTTAAAGACAATTACTTCATCAATACGGTTAATAAATTCTGGTCTAAAGTGACTCTTAAGTTCATCTAATACTTTACTAGTATCTCCATCTAATATATATTCACTACCAAGATTAGAAGTCATAATAATAATAGTATTTTTAAAGTCAACTGTTCTACCATTAGAGTCAGTTATTCTACCATCATCAAGAATTTGTAATAAAAGGTTTAATACTTCAGGATGAGCTTTCTCTATCTCATCAAATAAGACAATACTATATGGATTACGTCTAACTGCTTCAGTTAATTGTCCTCCTTCTTCATAACCAACATATCCTGGAGGAGAACCAATTAAACGACTAACACTAAACTTCTCCATATATTCACTCATATCAATACGAACCATATGCTTAGGATCATCGAATAACTCATAGGCAAGAGTTCTAGCTACTTCAGTTTTACCAACACCAGTAGGACCTAAAAAGATAAATGAACCAATAGGTCTATTAGGATCTTTTATACCACTACGAGATTTAATAATCGCTTCACTTACTAAATGCAAAGCTTCATCTTGTCCCATAACTCTATTTTTCATACTATTCTCAAGATTAAGAAGTTTCTCTTTCTCACTACTAACTAACTTACTTAAAGGTATATTAGTCATCTTAGAAATAACACTAGCGATATCTTCTTCAGTAACATTATCGCTAAGTAATTTCATTTCATCTTTATTCTTTAACTCAAGAAGTTCTTTCTCTAACTTAGGAATAGTACCATGTTGAAGTTTAGCAGCTGCTTCTAAATCATATCTATTAAGAGCTTGTTCTAACTCAAATCTAGCTTTCTCAATCTCTTTTTTCTTAGACTGTATCTTATCATTAAGACTTTTCTCATCTTCCCAAGCCTCTTTATATTCCTTTTCTCTTTTCTTTAAATCAACTAGTTCTTTATCAATCTCATCTTTACGTTTCATAGATAATTGATCTTTCTCACGTCTTATCGCTTGTCTTTCAATTTCAAGCTTCATAATCTTGCGAGTTAAAGAATCAAGTGCATTAGGAACAGAATCCATTTGTACTCGAATAGTAGCACAAGCTTCATCAACTAAATCTATCGCTTTATCAGGTAAATATCTATCAGTAATATAACGGTTTGATAGAGTTGCCGCTGCAACTAATGCTTTATCATGAATAGTAACACCATGATGAATTTCAAAACGTTCTTTTAACCCACGAAGAATAGTAATAGTATCTTCTACACTAGGTTCATGAACAATAATCTTTTGAAAACGACGTTCCAAAGCACCATCTTTCTCTATATATTTACGATATTCGTTTAAAGTAGTCGCACCAATTACATGAATCTCACCACGAGCAAGCATAGGTTTTAAGATATTAGAAGTATCCATAGCACCTTCAGTATTACCAGTACCTACAATCATATGAATCTCATCAATAAACATAATAATAGAGCCTTCAGATTTTTTAACTTCATTTAAAACTTTCTTTAAACGTTCCTCAAACTCACCACGATATTTAGCACCTGCAACAAGACTAGCCATATCTAACTCCCAAATAGTTTTATTTTTTAAGCTAGCAGGAACATCACCTCGTTCTATTCTAACAGCAAGTCCTTCAACGATAGCAGTCTTACCAACACCAGGTTCACCAATTAAAACAGGATTATTTTTAGTACGACGAGATAAAACACGAGTAATACTACGAATTTCTTCATCACGACCAATAACAGGATCAATCTTACCTGCTCTAACCGCTTCATTTATATTACGGCCATATTTTTCTAATACATTCTCATTTTCTTCATTTGGATTTTGATACATAATACATCTCTCCTTTCTTACACACACATATTATATAACGAAAATTAGCACTTGTCAAGCAAGAGTGCCAACATGCTTATAAAATTATAATCTAGTATGTATTTCTAATAACACACTAGATTATAATTTCTCTCCATATCTAACGAAATCATATCAAAAGTATAATTTCTTTAAGGACATTAAGCCCTTATTCGCTTATTATAGTCCTTACGTACTAGGACTCATTACGAGACGGAACGAGCTAGAAATGTAATCATTACCAGCGGCATGGTCGAAAAAGAAAACTCCAGCACTAACAGAATTGCTTGAGGTACCACCGCGCAACATCCATGAGTTTGTCTCATTTACCATAGACTGTGAATCATTATACCAGCTTCTTGTCTCATTTAATGCATGGCTTAAACATTCTCCTCCATTACAAGCCAAACCTGAATCTCTACTTGTATACTTATTATAATACTTAGATTCTGGCATTGTTACAAAACCACTTGAAGCTACCATATTATTATAGTTTCCCATAACATACTCCCAAGCTCCTCCTGACATATCATATACACCATATATTGTCCCTGTAGTAGATGCTCCTACTCCTTTTCCTGTCAATCCATCTTCCGTTCTTATATTATTATCATATGTATATTGACATCCATAATCTGTATTTCCATTACTTGGACTTCCATAACTACATCCTGTTATATAACTATCTGATTTATTTTGGTATACTTCTTTATCCGCATCTTTAAAATTATCATTTCCTAATTTTCCGTATTTACTCTGTGATAAATAACTTATTACTGCCCACTCATCATTTTTCATAGCATGTGAATTCATGTTTGTACTAAATCCATACCTATTTCCACTTGCACTTACTTTTAATCCTACCTGATAGATATTACTTACATTTATACTTCTCCAACTTGCCACATTTGGTTTTATAAACGCATCTAAGCTTGTTGTATTTCCTCCTCCATAACTTCCTAAAGGATTACTACTACTTGTCTCAAACTTTCCTACCCAAATTCCAGAAAGTTCTTCTCCATCATAAGTAAAAGCATCTGGTGTATACCAGTTCTTTGGATTATCAGTTGCAAGATATTTAGCAGTTCCTGTATCCTTCTCATCTTTACCTATAAACTTAATATCTATCTCTCCTGGCAAGGCTGCAGTAGGACTACTAGTCAAATATGCTCCTTTTTTTCCATAATATGATGTACCATTTTCACTTGCTATTGTATAACTATATCTTGGTATCCATACCCACATTGTTTCTACATCATCCATGTTTATTTCTGTTCCAACTGGAGCGTTTCTGTATTCAGCTAACTTATCACTTTTAACTGTAATAGCATTTGCCCATATTCCCATTCCATAGTTATACCATCCATTATCCACATCCGTTTTAACCCAATTATAACCATCATGTTTAACGGCAATCATATTATTATCCATTTCTGGTTCATTTACACCATCATTTCCTTGTTGAAAATCAAAACCATCTACTTGTTGTGTTGCAAAAACTCTAAGCTTACCTAAAAACACTTTCCCCATCGCTTCATTATTAGCATTTATATTAAGCCATACTCTTAACTCTCCATTAATAGTTTCATCTGCATCAATAGTACCAAAACTTATTATAGAAGAATCAGATAAACTTCCTGTAAATGTTCTTTCACCTAATTTTAACTCATATCTTATATCTCTCATATCTAATAGACTACAAGGACTTCCACTTGTTGTTTTGCAACTATCTATTAGTTCTTCATCATCTATTAAAGAAAGGGTATAATAAAGTTCTATATTGCTTTCATTTTTTAATGAAAAAGTATAAGGTTCATTGATCTTTCCCACACTATCATAAGTAGGAATTGCATTTACTAAATTTATTCCATTAGTAGACGATTCATCTAATATAATAGATATTTCTCCAACTGTTATTTGGACATTCTTCTTTCCTTCTATAGCAGTCCTAAGCCACGCATATGATAATCCAATTATTAGCACACTCAACAATATAAATGCTGCTATTATAATAGTTTTCTTTTTCTTATTCTTCACAAAACAACACTCCTATTTTAATAATTAATTACCTTTAAGATATTTTAAATATATTAGATAATAATACTATGGATATAAATACTATCTTTTATAGTCTCAGCTATCATAATAAAATTATACCATATTTCCGTCTATTTCCCCAAGAAATTTTATCTTAATACCAAAAAATGGAAAAATTAAATTGGTGAAATATATGATTGTAAAAAATTTAAGAAATACAAGAGAAGATCTAGGTCTTAAACAAAAAGATTTAACTACTCTATTTAATGTAACTTATTCTACTATTTCTGGATGGGAAACAGGTAAAGATACAATACCCTTAAGACAACTAATTAAATATGCTAATAAGTTTAATTTTAGTCTTGATTATCTATTTGGTCTTACTAAAACAAATGAGTCTTATTTACCCCTTAAAATAGATTTAAACGTTATATCTAATAACTTAACTACTATTAGAAAGAAACATAATAAAACTCAAGAGCAAATTGCCAAAGTCCTAAATACAAGTGCTGGTGGATATGCTCATTATGAAAACTCAAGAAATTTAATACCTACAAGTTTTATCTATAGCCTTGCTCTTTTCTATAAAGATTTCTCTATAGATAAAACATTAGGAAGAAAAAAGACAAAGAAAAAAATATATAACTAATATAAATTATATATTTTATTCACTAACTACACTAATAGCAGTCTTTAGCATAGTATCATTATCATAAGTTAATGTTTCCCCTTCTTGTAATACAGTCTCAACTCTATCAGTAGGAACAACACCCTTATCATTAACCCAATTTCCTTTAGGAGTTAACCATTTTTGTACTGTATATTTAATAGTATCTCCACTATTTAAATCACTAGCAGACTGTACAGTTCCTTTACCATAAGAGTTAATTCCAACTATATGAGAACCATAACTTTCTTTAAAAGCACTTGCAAGTATCTCAGAAGCACTAGCACTCTCATCATTAATAATTACACTAACAGGATAATCTCTATCTATACTCTTTTTAGTACCATAAATCTTCTCTTTATCATCTTTAGTCTGTAATTGATATAAAACTTGTTTCTTATCTAAGAATAAACATAATATATTCTTAACTTCAGATAAATAACCCCCAGGATTATCTCTAACATCTATAACTAATCCTTCAATATTTTTCTTTTCTAATTTAGATAAAGCATTATTAAACTGCTTATAAACATTACTAGAGAAAATATCTATCTTAATATAACCTATCTTTTTACCATTATTTTCATAAACTTCACTACTTACTACAGGTACTTCAATAGTTCCTTTAGATAGTTCAAAACTTAACTCTTCTCCATTTCTATTAACAGTTAATTTACATTTATCTTTACTATTAATCATAGATACTACTTCATCTAAACTCTTTCCATTAATATCAGTATCATTAACTTTAGTAACAATATCCCCTTCCATAACTCCTACTTTTTTAGCAGGAGATTTATTAAATACCTGTGATACACTAACAACACCATTACTTAATGCTACTTGAATACCTATCCCCTCATAACTACCTGCTAACTCTTCATTAAACTCTTCACTAGCTTCTCCACTAAAATATGTAGCATAAGGATCATCTAAGTAATTAATCATTCCTTGTATACCTGCATCAATAAGTTCTTCTTTATCAACATCTTCATAATAGTTATTAACTATATTATCATAAGTAGTAACTAATTCTTTAAACTTATCATCATTAGAAGAACTATCACTAAATACAACAAAATTAACTATATTACCTAAAAGAAAACCAAACATGATAGCAATTATCATGATGATAATAACTTCAGAAAAATTAAATCCACTACGTCTTTCAACAATTATCTCTCTAACATTCTCATCTTCAAATTTCTCTTCTTCTATTTTTTCTATCTCATTTTCTTTATCTATATCTTTTTTCTTTTTAAACATTAGTAGCACCTCACAGTCTTAACATCTTAATTCTATCACAAAAAGAAAAATATCTAAAGAAAAAATAGACTGTTTAAGTCTATCTTTACACTAACTATTTAAAAAGTTTGTAATCTCTGTAATATCTGTAATAGTATCAGTAACTTTTCCATTTTCAAATTTAAGTAATGTTGTATCTTTAACTTTAAGACTACTAGCATTAGTAGTAACAACATCTCCATCTGTAATATATTTTTTATTCATACCATTAGCAAGATCAACACTATATAATTTAGTATCTGTACTATTTAACTGATAAGAACTAATTAAAGAACTAATAGAAGAATAACTATCACTAGAATCATAATATATTACATAATATTCTCCATCTTGATTAAATGATTCCCCTGCTAATATCTCATCATATTGAATAGCATTTTCTGTAACTCTCTCTTCATCAGTAACATCTTTGCTAAGTATTAAATTAGTCAAAAAATACATAAAAGCTAATAAAACTGCTGCAACTACTACAATTATAATAGTTTTCTTAACCTCACTAGGCAATCCCTTTTTACTATTTAAATATTCCTTCTTCATAAAATCAAACCTTTCATTTCATGTTTTATAATAACATAAACAAAAGAAAAAATAAACACTTTCGTGCTTATTTCATTGTAAGTAAAACTATGATCAACTAATTCTTTAAACATCCAATAGGCACTACATAAACATCGTCATTACGCCTATAAGCATATCCACCTGTAGCCGTAATGACCATTAAAAAAGATGGTTGTTTCATTTTACTAGTATCTAGTTTATTTTTTAGTTTTATTAAATTGAGAGCTCCCTCTTCTATTAATTTATCTCCTCCTAATTTTATTTCAATAAGTCCATAAGAACCGTTTCTTAAATGAATAACTGCATCACATTCTAACGAAGAAGCATCTCTGTAATGATATAAATTACCATTAATACTCTCTGCATAAACTATTAAATCTCTAATACAAAGATTTTCAAAAACAAATCCAAAAGTATTTAAATCATTAATCAAATCATCAGGTCCTAATCCTAAAGATGCAGTTGCAATAGAAGGATCGACAAAATATCTAGTATCTGAAGTCCTAATAGCACTTTTACTTCTTAAATTAGGATTCCAAGCTGGAACTTCTTCTATAACAAATATCTTTTTTAAAGCATTAATATATGAATAAACAGTATCTGTGTCTAACGAGAACGAATCATTATTAATCATATCTTTTTTTAAAGTTTCAATTGACACTTGAGTACCAATATTCCTAGCATAACTTCTCATTAAAGTTTTTACTCTTGTAGATTCCCTATTTATACCATCAACTCTTGAAATATCTGAATTGGCTACAGCATCATAATAATCAAAAGCTTGATCCAAAGCAATATCTTTATCCATGGATATACTTCTAGGCCACCCTCCTCTGCAACATAAATAAGCAATATCTTCTAAAGATAATTTATTAACACCATTAACATTTTTAGAATCAAACAAATCTTTAAGGCTAATCTCCCCTGTAGATTCTAAAGATTCAAATAAAGTCATTGGTCTCATTAATAAAAAGGAAAATCTACCTGTTCCTGTATGAGTAATTAAATTTTTATCAGCAGGAACAGAGGAACCAGTTAAAATAAATTGTCCTTCATTCTTTCTATGATCAACTTCAAATCTAACTGCATCCCATAGCTTAGGAGCAATTTGCCATTCATCTATCAGCCTTGGTATATCACCTTTTAATAACAAACTAGGATTAATATCAACTAGCATTAAATTTTGTTCTTTACTTTCAGGATTAGCCATATATAACACACTTTTAGATACTTGCTCTGCAGTTGTAGTTTTACCACACCATTTAGGTCCTTCAATCAAAACAGCACCTTTCCCCTTTAATTTTCTTACTAACATTTCATCAGCAATTCTTTTCTTATAAGTATTCATATAATCACCTTTCTGATTCAATTTTATCATTATTATATTTTTTTATCAATCTTTTTTCGGTAAATTGTAAGTATTTTATTCGGTAATTTGTGACATTTTTATTCGGTAATTTATAACTAATATATAATTAACTTCACAACAGTCTTCTTCACTAGTATATCTCTTGAACAAATAAAACAAACAAGTTTGTTTTTACCTTGTCGTTACCTCCAAGGATTCCTACTTCATAGATAAGGTATCCCTTATTCTCCATAGGCTTAAATTCCGATAGTCGCTACCGTACTAATTTATTTTTATATTAAATTGTTATTTATCTAAAACATTATCTATACTAAACTAACTAAATTATAATGTAACTTTAATCCTTCAACTAATATGTTTAAACTAGCATTTATATCTCTATCATTATGCACTCCACATTTTGGGCAATCATACTCTCTTATACTTAAATCTTTTATTTCACTGTTCTTATAACCACAGTGACTACATATCTGACTACTTGGATAATAGGTATTTATCTTATAATAAAACTTTCCGTTTATTTTACATTTCCATTCTATTAGAGATCGTAACTTACTAACAGCAGCATCTGATAGGCTTTTATTAAATGCTTTTTTCTTATCTTTAAACATATCTGCTACTTTTAAACTCTCTGTTACTATAATATCATGTTCATCTACTATTTCGTTCGCTATATTATTTAAATAATGTTTTCTATAATTCTTTATTTTAGTGTGTATCCTCGCTATCTTTTCTTTTGTCTTTAAATAATTCTTACTACCTTTAACTTGTCTTGATAACTTTCTTTGTAATCTTTTTAATCTCTTTTCATACTTCATCAATACTTTATCATTACCATATTTAATACCATCACTTGTTACTACTAAATCTTTTATACCTAAGTCTATTCCTACTATACTTGTAGGTGTTACTTTTTCTACTAACAACTCTTCTTCTACCAATACACTTACATAGTATTTATTGGTAGCATCTCTTGATATAGTAGCATTTACTATCTTGCCTTCTATTCTTTCTTTATCTCTATATCCTCTTATTTTTACTTTACCTAATTTAGGTAATTTTATAAATCTAGTTAGTAAATCTACTTCTATATTACTATACTCTTTACCTTTATAAGTACTTCTAATACAACTAGTTCTATAAGACTGTCTTGCAAACTTACTCTTAAATCTTGGATATCCGCTTCTTTTGGCAAAGAAGTTATTAAAACCATCTTCTAAATCAAATATAGAGCATCTTAAAGCACATGAATCTACTTCTTTTAGAAATTCATTTTCTTCTTTTAATTTAGGTAAATCTTTATGTAAATCAAATCTATTTATACCATTATTATCCTTTAAATAATTAAGATAATAATTATATACAAAACGTTTACATCCTAAAGTTCTATTAATAAATCCCCTTTGGTCATTTGTTGGATACAACCTAAATTTATATGCTTTATATATCTTCATAATCCGAACACCTCTCTTAACTTTTGTAACTTAAGTGTACTATCTAGAAAATATGTTCGTCAATACATTTTTTCGATTTTTTAGTATAAATTTCCTATTATATAAAAAAAATAAACACTTTCGTGCTTATTTCATAGTAGGTAAAACATTTATAGAATTAGCAATCTCTAAGAGTTCATCTTGATTCATAACATCACTTACTAAATAATAATTAACTCCTCCACTAGTAAAACTAATAGAATTATCAGATAAAACTCCTATACTATCCATAAACATACTAGGTTCACCCATTGTAGGAATAACCGTAAATTCATCCATTGGTTTAACAGTCTCTTCTACTAATAAAAATGGTTTATCTCCAGAAAAAGTAAGAATAACTCTCTCTCCATCAGAGATAGAAACTTTCTCTTCATTAGCAAGTTTAGTTCCTTCAGGAAGTACTAATGGATAAACAACATCATCAATAGAACTTGTCTCTACTACCTCTTCTTCTATATTTACAGTACTCATTATCTCTTCTAATTCAAAATATTTATTTTTAAAATTAGGACTAAAATCAATATCTTTTACTTTCAAAGTCATATTAGGAACATCATCACTATCGAAAACAATCGCTTCTTTTAGTTTTAAATCTTTATCAAAAGTAACTTTCTGCTTAACTAAATTTCTATTATTAGGATAATTAACATTACTAGTAAATACATAATTATCATCATCATTTTTAAATGTTTTCTTCTCATCATTTTCTAAATCACTTATTATAGACTGTAATAAATATACTTGTGAATTATTATATGGAAAGTCACTTTGGAATTTAAAACTCTTATTTAAACTAGGCGTTAATATATACACTCCATCATCATTCTTTAAAATTATCTGTTCATGATTATTAGAAGTATTAGTAAGAGTAATTTTATAATAATCATCTTTCTTATAAGCAGTCTCTACTTCATAATTATATATATCATCGTTATTTAACACTTCTAAAGTAGCATTCATTACATATCCCTTAGAATTATTAATTTTTTTATCTAAATCATTTAAAACATCACTTTCACTATTTTTACCACATCCAGTAGTTAAAATACAAATTAAAACTAATAAAAGCACGCTAATTTTTTTCAAATTTTTTCACCTCTAATCTTTCTCTAATTTATTATATTAAGCAAAATGCTTTAATATTCATGAATAAAATAAAGTAATTTAGTCCATTATATGAATGTAATAAATAAAAAAAGAGGAGGAATTATGGAAACATTAAAAAAAATATGCTTAGTGCTTATTATAATAGGAGCAATAAACTGGGCACTAGTAGGTTTATTTGAAATGGATTTAGTAGCATCTCTATTTGGAGGTAGCGACGAACTACTAGCCAGATTAGTTTATATTATAATAGGAATAGCAGGTCTAATTGACATAAGTATACTATTTGACCATTTAGACCATCATAATTAAAAAGAGATTCACTGTGTGAGTCTCTTCTAATTATTTGCAGTTATTCTAACTTTGACTTTCTTAGTCTTTGGAGTATAGTTAAGTTTAACGTCATCTCCTCTAACCTTAACATCTACTTCATGTTCTCCAACACCAAGTCCATCTAAGTCAACATATGCATATATAATTGATGGATCTATATTATCAATAATAGATTTACTACCTGTAACAACAACTGTAACTCTACTATCCGCTTCTGATAAAGCTTGAACTCTATACTTAGATGTATCTAAATTCTCAGTTGCAATAGAAATATTATCTATCTCTCTTGTTGTAGAATCATCAAGTGTTACATTAACCGTAATTGTCTTTTCACTTATTTCTGTAATTCCATTAGGACGTTTTAATGTAACAGTATATTCTTTATCATCATCAAGACCTGTAACATCAACTTCTACTTCTAATGAATCAAGTTTATCAAGTGCCTCTTCACTACCATAAACTGTAACACTATCTATATTACTACTAAGTGATCTAATCGCTTTACCAAAAGCAAGTTCACCCTTAGGAACAATTTCAATAGGTACTTCTTTAGATGGTGATGAAATAGTTACTTTAGCAGTTACTGTTTTAGGAACAATTTCAACATCTACAGTTTTACCATCAGCATCATATGCAACAAGTGGAACATTTTCAAGAGTTATTTCTCCAGCTTCTTGAGTAGGTAAATTATCAACATCAACAAGTGCTCTAACAGTTGCAACTTCATCAAGTTTATATTCAGCACCTTTAACAATTACTTCACTTCTATCAAGTTCAACACTATCTATATTTAATTTAGTATCTAAATTATCTTGATGTAAGATATCATATGTAAGTGTCTTAGTAGCACTAACTTTATCATATATAGTAACAGTTACTGTAGATGGATCAAGTCTATAATCTATTGATTTTAATTGTTGTGTATATTTAAGAGTAACTTTATGTTGACCTGGTTTTAAACCAGTTAAATCAACTGTAACTCCTCCATTAGGAGATTGTTTAGCCAAAAAGATATGTCTTTTTTGACCAACTAAAGTTATATCAACACTATCAGGTAATCCTTCAACAACATAAGCTTCTTCATTATAAGTAGCAGTAACTTCTTGATCATAAAGTATCTCAGCATATTGATCTACTAAAGTATTACCTTCACTATCTATAATAAAGAAAACCGCCAAAGCCAAGACTAAACTTATAACTATTAAGGTCTGTTTCTTTCCCATAAGTCGTTCTAAACCTTTACTATTACTCTTAGAAAAATCTATAATCTTTAGAATTAACTTAGTAATAGGAGTAATTAACCACTTATCAAAGAATGCACCTATATGACGAAAAAATTTTAAAGTACCTCTAATTATCTTCTTCATATATCTCTTCCTCTTCTATTTCTTCTTCATCATATTCATTACTAGTCTTAGGCTTTAATTCATTTATTAACATCATTCTAACATCATCAAGTGACATATTATAGAAAAGTTCTCCTTTAATAGCAACAGATAAACGTCCTGTCTCTTCTGATACTACTAAAGCAATTGCATCAGTCTCTTCAGCAATACCAAGAGCAGCTCTATGTCTTGTACCAAGTCTTTTATTTATTTTAGGACTACTACTAGTAGGGAATACTGCTCCAGCACAAGTTATTCTATCTCCTTGAATAATAACTCCTCCATCATGTAAAGGATTTCCTTCATAGAATATTGCAATTAATAAATCACTTGATAAATCTGCATAAAGTTTCTTAGCTTTATCTATATAATTACCTAAACTAATATCACGTTCTAATACGATTAAAGCACCAATTTTATTTTTTCTTAAATAATCCATCGCTTGAGTTAATTGATATACTAAATGTTCTCTCTCATCAACTGTAAGTACTTTATGACGCCCTAACAACTGATTCCTTCCGAGTTGTTCTAGAATATTTCTAATTTCAGGTTGAAATATAACAATCAAAGCAAGTGGCCCATACATAATTACATATTCTAAAAGTAACCCAACTGTTGTAAAACCACATATATCACTAACAATTTTTAAAATAATGATAATTATTACTCCCTTAAATAAAAGAGTAAGCTTAACACTATTTCTAATATTCTTTAAAATAATATAAAACATTAACCAAACAATCGATATATCGACAATTTTCCTTATAATTGTCAAAACACTTGTAACAGTAATAACCATAACATCTCTCCTAACTGTTTTTAAATTGTATTATCGTTTCCATCCTGATTGATAGTTGGAATAACAACATTGTTAATTTCACTAGGCGTAGCAGCTACATTAGTAACTGGTTGAATTTCTTTACTAACTACAGGTGTAACTACCTCATTAGGCTGTGACACTTCTACTGTTGGTATAACATTTGCAACTTGTGAAACATCTACTGGAGTAACACTATTCTCAATAACATCTTGAGAAGGAACAGGTGCAACTTCACTAACTGTTGATCCAAGAGAAGCATTAACATCAGGATTAGCATTAGTATTAACATCAACATTAGCAATCACACTACTATTAACAGGTTGAACCTCTGGCTCACTAACAACATTATCTTGAGTAACAACAGTATTATTAGTAACATCAGTTGAAACCTCTTCTGCTACTAAAACATTACTAACAGGCTCTGCAATAGGTGTAGTAACAGGAGTACTCTCTACTTGTGTAGTATTAACTGCATCACTAACTACAGCCTCTTGAACAACCTCTGTATTATTAGTATCACTAACAGTAGCATATTTTTCTTTTTCCTTCTTATTTTTAATACCCTTCTCCGCTAAATAACCGATACAAGCAAAAATAAGAATCACACAAAATATTACCCAAACGATATAAAAAGGGCCATCTAATGTATCCCTAAAAAATTCAATTACAATATCCATAAAACACCGCCTTTCACACTTTATCCCTTTATTCTTCATTTATTATAATAACATGAGGTTTTCTCTTTTTCAACCAAAGAACAAAAATTTATAAAATTAAATGGTGCCGACTAAAGGATTTGAACCCTTGACCTACTCATTACGAATGAGTTGCTCTACCCCTAAGCTAAGTCGGCAAAAAAACTTTACTAATATAGTATAGCAAAGTTTTTAAAATTATGAAAGTTATTCTGTCCTAAGAGCAATAACAGGGTCCTTCTTACTAGCCATACGAGATGGAATAAATCCACTCAAAACAGTTAAAGTTACACTAATCAAAAGAAGAATAATTGCATGAACAGGATTAAGAATAGCAACATTAGGAAGATCCGCTAAACTCTCTATTAGAGAATTTATAGGGAATGTTAAAAGATAAGCAATAACAAGACCTAAAACACCACTACATACTCCAATTATAAATGTTTCTGCATTAAATACACGAGTTATATCTTTACCTCTTGCCCCTAATGCTCTTAAAATACCAATCTCTTTAGTTCTTTCAAGAACTGATATATAAGTAATAATTGCAATCATAATACAAGATACAATTAATGAAATAGATGAAAATGCTATCAAGACATAAGTAACTGCATCCATAATACTACCAGAAAGGGTACTAATCAAAGAAGCATAATCAGTATATAATACTTGTTCACTCTCCTCTTTCTCATCATTATAATTATCTAAATAATCTGTAATATAATCTTTAGTATCAAAATCTTTTGGATATATATAAATAATAGATGGACTAACTTCCGCTCCTAATACTCCTAAAATATTATCTTTAGTAACAGTAGAATTTGTAGTATCAAAAGCCTGTCCTGTTAAAACATTATAAGAAACTTCTTTTTGTCTATTAACAATATCACTATCTTTATTTTTATTAATAACTTCATCTACCAAAGCTGAATTATAATAAATTCCAGACTGAGTTAAAGTACTCTTATCTTCTTTCCCTCTTATAATAGCATTAACTTTAATAGTAATAGCATCACTACTATTATACATATCTTCATAATCTTTACTAGGTACAAAGTAATTATTTATCTCATCATAATAAATATCATTAGGAATAACTTTAAATTCTTTATTTAAAATATCTTCAAAAGATATATTATCATTAACATCAAACCCTAATTGTTCTAAAGTACTACTATCAAGTTCATTACGAGAATTAACAGCAATTACAATACCTGGAGTATCTTTATTTATAGAACCTGCTAAAATATCATAATTATCTTCTAACATACTCTTACCATTAACTTTATCGGCATATAAACTCCAACCCATAACACCAGTCATAGATGTAGTAGACATACTATAATTTGTACTAGTAGGTACAACACTATAAGTACCATCAGCTTTTCTAGTAACAACATTTAAAGTAGTACCATACTGATAACTAATAGCACTTACATTATCTTTATCCATCGCTTCAATATAATCTACATACTCATCATCTAAGTTATTAATATGCATCATATTTTCCACACTGTTTTCTCTAGGATAAATTACTTTCTTATTAGAGTACTCTTTATGTTTCTTATTACCTTCTACCAGCTGTTGCATAACTTCTTCTGAAACATCCATTGCTTGACGACTAATAGTAATAGGCATTTGTGATAAAGTATCCACTTCATACTCATCTATTTTCATTTGAAAACCATTAGATAACGAAAGTATTAATGCAATACCAATAATACCAATAGAAGCTGCAAAAGATGTTAAAAAAGTTCTCCCTTTCTTAGTTTTAATATTATTAAAAGAAAGCTTTAAAGCAGAACCATAACCAAGTACAGTCTTTTTAATAGTTAACTTTTCTTTAGCATTATCTTTATCTTTAACAGGATTACTATCATTTAAAATCTCTCCATCTTTAAGTTCAATAATACGAGTTGCATAATCTTTAGCAAGTTCTGGATTATGAGTAACCATAATAACTAATTTATCTTTAGCAATCTCTTTTATTAAATCCATTATCTGAACACTAGTAACAGAATCTAAGGCCCCAGTAGGTTCATCTGCAAGTATTATCTCAGGATCATTAACAAGTGCCCTTGCAATAGCAACCCTCTGCATCTGTCCTCCAGATAACTGATTAGGCTTCTTATGTGCATGATCACAAAGTCCAACTTTCTCTAAAGCATCAAGTGCTTTCTTTCTTCTATTCTTCTTTTTATAACCACTAAGTATTAAAGCCATTTCCACATTCTCTAAAATAGTAATATGACTAATTAAATTATAAGACTGAAAAATAAATCCAACACAATTATTACGATAATAATCCCACTCTACACTTTTAAACTTCTTAGTACTTTTATTATTAATGATTAAGTCTCCACTATCATATCTATCAAGTCCTCCAAGTATATTTAAAAGAGTTGTCTTACCACTACCACTACTTCCTAAAATTGCAACAAACTCACTTTTTCTAAACTTTAAACTAACATCAGATAAAGCATGTTGAACAAAATCGCCCGTCTTATAACTTTTATTTATTTTCTTTAACTCAAGCATAAATTCCTCCTTCTAGACTATCTCAATAACTATTATATACTAAAAATTAATATTTTTATTTTATTTTTTTAAATATAATGATAAAATGAAATCAAGGGAGGGATTATTATGTTAGAAAAAATATTAAAAAGATTATTCCCTCTTTCAAGGCAACACCTACTTTAGTGTTGCCTTTTTTTGTGGAGGAGTGTATATGAAAACAATATATGATTATCAAAGAGAAATTTATAACGAACTAACTACAGCCGATTACTTAACATTTCATGAATTAGAAAAGAGAATAGAAATACCTTCATACCAAGAACGAAGTAATTTTCTAGAAGCTTTATATGGATTAGAATTAAAAGAAGGAATTTTTAATATAAATAAAGGAACATACTCTTTATTTCCTAAAGAATTATATAAAGTTGATTATGTAATTCCTACTTCTAAAGGGCTATACCTAAGAAGATCTAAAACAATGATTGATGAAGAGATTAATAAAGGAAAAGTAATATTAAAAGACGATATAGTTATCGTAACAAATGAAGAAAAACCTAGAATAATTAGAACACTAGGAAGAAACCTTTATTTCTTTAAAGATTATTTAATAAAAGAACTAGAAAAAAGAGATTTAACTTATAAACAAATTAAGCACCTCGCTGTTGCAAGAAATGTAGAAAAAATATATGAATTAAAGAAGTTATTACATGAACTTGAAAAAGAAGGTAAAATATATTATCAAAATAAAACTTATGAGAAATGGCCAGATAACCTTGCTTTAACAAAAATAAAAGTAGATAGTAATAATAAGTTATATTTTAACTTAGATGGTAAAAGATATTATAAAGAAGGAGAAGAATTAAATAAAGCTTTAGAAGGAGATATTATCGCTGTTTCTAAAAGAGGAAAACACATTGCTAAAATTATTGAAAGAACAAAAGAAGAACTTGTTTTAGAAGTAGTAGAAATAGAAGGTGTTAAACAAATTGAACCAATTCTTTTACCAGGTAAAGGTAAAATAAAAGCAAGAATAAGTTCAAATGATATGAAACATCTAGAAGTTGGAGATAGAATCCTTGCTAGAGTAAGTCTAACTGAAACAGATGGTTTTTATGAAGCAGATTATATAAGTACAATAGGAAATATAAAAGATAATGATATTGACATAATATCTATCGCTGCTAAACACGGCTTTACTACTAATTTTAGTGAAGAAGCATTAAAGGAAGCAAAAAATATTGAACAAAGTATTAGTGAAAGTGATTATAATGGTAGATATGACTTTACTAATAGATTTAAAACATTTACTATTGACTGTGATAATACTAAAGATATGGATGATGCCGTTAGTATAATGAAAGATAAAAATGGTAATTATATTTTAGCAGTACATATTGCAGATGTAGCACATTATGTTAAAAGAGGTAGTGCCCTTGATAAAGATGCTTATGAAAGAGGTCTTTCTGCATATCCTGTAAACTCAGTAATACCAATGTTACCCGAAGAATTATCAAATGGAATATGTTCACTAAATCCAAATGAAGAAAGACTAACTAAAACATATATAATGGAAATATCAAAAACTGGTGAATTACTAAACTATAAAATTGTAAATTCAGTAATTAAATCAAAAATGAAAATGTCGTATTCTAAAGTTAACAAATTATTAGATGAAGAAACTATTGATGAAGAGTATGCACCATTTGTAGAAGATTTAACTTTAATGAAAGAACTATCAGATATTTTAACTGATAAAAGAAAAACCGAAGGCATGTTAACCTTCCTAGAAAATGAAAGTAATTTCATTGAAGATAAAGATGGTAACATCATAAGCATTGAAGCAAAGAATAATGGTACTGCTGGTAAAATTATTGAAAACTTCATGATAATGTATAATTACTGTGAATCTTTATATTTAAACTTTATTATAGGAACTTCTATTAATAGAGTCCATGACTTACCAGATCAAGACAAATTAATGGAAGCTTTTGAAAAAATTCATAGTCTAGGATATAATTTACCTAAAATAGGTTCTATGACAACTACACAATATATTCAAATAGTATTAAATATGTATCAAAACACTAATGATTATAAAATAATATCAGATATTATTTTACGTTCCCTACCAAGAGCCCACTACTCTGTTAACCCAACTGGACATTTTGGTTTAGGACTAGATTACTACACCCACTCTACTTCACCAATTAGAAGATATCCTGACTTAAAAGCTCAACAGATAATAGATTCTTATCAACATAGTAAAAAATATGAAATAGAAGACACCGCTACATTAGAATCAATATGTGAACATTGTTCTATAAAAGAACAACAAGCAGATTTATTAGAAAAAGAAGCTGAATTAATAAAGATGTTAAACTATGTAGAAAGACATAGAGATAAAAATTATTATGGTATTATAACAGATATAGATAATGAAAGAGCTTATCTAAAAACCATGACAAACATACCTGGTTATATTGAATACCAAGACTTAGATGATATTAACTACATAAAGTCTAAAAGATATTTAAAAGATGAAAAAGATAACGTTGTCTTAAAAATAGGAGATTTAGTTAAAGTAATAACTCATAATACAAATCACAAAGAATTATTAGTAAACTTTGATTTTATTAAAAACATAACTTTAGA
>CALVIY010000014.1 GCA_944331955.1 uncultured Bacilli bacterium | reverse complement strand
GGTTTGTGTTATGGTGTCTTTTTTTGTATAAAAAGAATGCTGAAAATTTACTCAGCACCCTTTAATGTCGAAGAACCATTCTTGTTAACCTAATATTATCATGATTAACTAATTACTGCAACTATTTTTTAAAGAAAAAAGATACTATTAAACTAGTATCTTATACTGTAACTTCCATTATTACATTCTTAACAATGTTATCCATGAAAGTTAATTTATTATTCATAAGTTCATTCTTAATAATATCAAAATTCTTCTTAACTAAATCTACTATTTCTTTTACTTTAGGAAGTAATCTTGTTTTCTTAGATAACTCATTTACAATAGTTTCTAAATTCATTAATTTAGTATATTTACCAAAGTCATCACTCTTAATAAAAGCATTATATAAGTTGTTAAATGATACTAAATCAATATCATTAAATCTTTTATCTTCTAAAAGTTTTAATGTTGTACATAAATTACCTGTTGAAATAGCAAGATCTAAAATAGTCTTTCCTTCATTATTTCTAATGTTAGGATTAATCTCTTTATTTCTTTTTAACTTTTTAATGATATTAGCAGTATGAACATAATCTTTAGTTGCAAGTAAATGAGCGAATGTATTACCATCTTTATTTTGATGATTAATATCACTATCTATATCATTCATATACTTTTCTACTAAATCATATTTCTTACTCTTTAATAATCTCATTAAAACAGTATTACCGTCTTTATCTATAGTAGTTAAACTAACTATTTTTTTTCTTAGTAATTTATCTACTAATTCTAAATGTCCTTCTTTAATAAGTTCAAATATCAAGGACGGTTCTTCTTCACAAGCAGTAGTTGCCTGTGTCTCATCGTAAAACATTTAAAACACCTCTTCTTTTTACGTGCGATCTTTATTATACCATACACTCATTGTTTTGTCAATTTTACTACATTACTAGTATTGCCAATCCCTTGATATTTATACATTATTTTACTAATTTTTAGGTGTAATTACTTCTAATCCTCCCATATAAGGTCTTAATACTTCTGGAACCGTTACACTACCGTCTTCATTATAATTATTTTCTATTACGGCGATTAGTCCACGAGGTGATGCTACTACGGTGTTATTTAAAGTGTGTACAAAGTATGTTCCATTTTCTCCTTTAGTTCTAATACCTAATCTTCTTGCTTGAGCATCTCCTAGTGTTGAACAACTACCTACTTCAAAGTATTTTTGTTGTCTTGGACTCCATGCTTCTACATCACATGATTTAACTTTTAAATCTGCTAAATCACCACTACAACACTCTAGTTGTCTAACTGGTACATTCATATTTCTAAATACTTCAACAGTGTATCTCCACATTTTCTCATACCAGTCCATAGACTCTTCTGGTTTACATATAACTATCATCTCTTCTTTTTCAAACTGATGAACACGGTAAAGTCCTCGCTCTTCTAAACCATGAGAACCACCTTCTTTTCTAAAGCATGGTGAATATGAAGTTAATGTTAAAGGTAAGTCTTCTTCTTTAACAATTTGTCCTTTATATCTACCTATCATAGAATGTTCACTAGTACCTATTAGATATAAATCTTCTCCTTCTATTTTATACATCATTGCTTCCATTTCAGGAAAAGACATAACTCCTGTTACTACATCACTATGAATCATAAAAGGTGGAATACAGTAAGTAAAACCTTTATCTATCATATAATCTCTTGCATAGGCAATCATTGCTTCATGAAGTCTTGCTACATCTCCTGTTAAATAGTAAAAACCTTCTCCTGATGTTCTTCCTGCTGCTTCTTTATCCATACCATTTAATCTCATTATGATATCAGCATGATATGGTATTTCATATTTAGGTACATAAGCTTCTCCAAAGCGTTCTACTTCTACATTTTCACTATCATCTTTTCCAATAGGAACAGAAGGATCCATAATATTAGGAATTACCATCATCTTTTCTTTTAATTCTTCATTAAGTTTTTTCTCATCTTCTTCAATACTAACTAACTCATCATTAATCTTCTTTACTTCTTCTTTCTTTTTATTCGCTTCTTCTACCTTTTTCTCTCTCATTAAAAGACCAATAGCATTACTCTCATCATTACGAGTTTTTCTTAACATATCACCTTCTTGTTTTAATGCTCTTATCTTTTCATCTAATTCTACTACTTCATCTACTAAAGGTAGTTTCTCATCTTGAAACTTCTTCTTAATATTTTCTTTAACTACTTCCTTGTTTTCTCTTACAAATTTAATATCTAACATATTTCCTCCATTTCTAGTCGAAAAACAAAAAAAGAATGGACCTTAAGGAGTCTATACAATTAGTCTAGACGGTGCCATCCTTATTATACTTAATTTAGATAACGGTATACCCGGATAATAAAATATCATCTAAAGAGTAGATAGTTAAGACTTTATTACTGTTCTCACCAACCACAGTATCTCTTAAATAAAATTACTTAACATTGTCTCTTGTCATCGACTTGATTTTATTATAAGGCCTACTTTAAATTTTTACAAGTATTTTTACTTAGTTTCTATTATTAATTTAATTGCTGTTCTTTCTTCCCCATCAATTGCTATGTCTGTAAAAGCTGGTATACACACTATATTTTTACCTGCTGGGGCAAGAAAACCTCTTGCTATGGCTACGGCTTTAATCGCTTGATTTAAAGCTCCTGCTCCTACTGCTTGTATTTCTACACTGCCATTTGCTCTAAAGACATTGGCTAGTGCCCCTGCTACTGAATTTGGGTTTGATTTTGATGAAACTTTTAGTGTTTCCATAATTTTATCATCCTTTCTTTTTCTAAATTATTGTATGATGCAAACGATAAAGAAAGAACAAAAAAAGAGTAAAATTACTCTTTAAAATAAACTTTCAATTTCTTCTTCTTTTTTAGGAGCAGGTGCTGGTTCTACACTAGGAACACTTGGTGTAACTACTTCTTGTTTAGGTGTCTCAACATTTACTGCTTCTACTGTAGGTATTTCTACTTTTGGTACACTAACTGTTACAGGTTCAACTGTATCTACTTTTGGTTGTTCTTCTACTTTAGGAACAACAGGTGTTGTTTGCGTATTAATTGTTGGTATTGTACCTGTATTTTCTAATGGATCAGCGCCTCCATATATAGGACGGTGTCCCTCTCCTGCAACATCTATTTTAGGTATTACAGAACTAACTCCACCATATATAGGTTTTGCTTCTTCTTTTGGTGTAGAATCAACAATTGTAATTGGTTCTGATGATGCAACTGTAGTATTAGGAGTAACAGTATTGTTAGGAACTTCTACTGCCTTAGTCTCGTTAACTACAGGATTATCAATAGGTTTAATAACTTCTTGAGGTGCAGAGACAACATCTTGATTTACAACATTAACAGTTGGTGTTGGTGTTACAGTTGGAACAACTTCTGGTTGCATCTTTTCTTTTGGTTCCTCACTTGCAATGCTAGGTGTAGGATTAACAACTGGTTGTGGTTGTACTACATTATTATCTTGTACTGGAGTAACATTAACAGTACTAGGATTAATAGTATTACCAACATTACCACTATTAACTGCATTTGTAGTAGTATCAACAGTATTATTAACTGGTTCCATAGGTTTAACTTCTGCTTGAACTCCTGGTGCTACTACATCTGGTGTTACAGTTGGTGTAGCATCCATAGTTGCAACTGTAGATCCATCTGCAACTGAAGGAGTAGTACTAACTGCCTCTTCCTTCTTCTCCTCTTTTTTATCTTTCTTTCCTTTTTTATTACCTGTTGCAATAAATATAATTAATGCAATTAAAAGTAATAAAACACCTCCAGTTATTAATAAACCTGGAATTGATGTAAAAAAGCTTAAATCAAAATTAGCTAATATCATATGACTTCCATCTCCCTTATCTTATATATTAAATCATAACAAAAAAATATATAAAAAGCAAATCTTTTTTACAATCTTAGACATATGGTGTAAAGACATTGAAATATCCTTCTTGTGGTAAAAGTTCAAAACTCATTTTTTCTTTAGTAGTAGGATGAGTAAATTCTAATTTATATGCGAATAAAGCAATTTTATACTTTCCTTTACTTCCATATTTTTCATCACCTAATAAAGGATGGTTATGATAGGAAAATTGAACTCTTATCTGATGATAACGTCCTGTTTCCAGATTTATCTTTACAAGTGTGTTATTATTAATAACTTTTAATACTTTATATTCAAGAACTGCTAATTTACCTTCTTTACTATTACTAACAACACTACGATACTCTAATCTTTTTAAATAATCTTGGTACTTACCATTAGATTCTATTATACCTTTACAAACAGCAAGATAAGTCTTTTTAAATTCTCTATTTCTAATAGTCTCTGATAGTCTTCTTGCTGCTTTACTTGTTTTTGCAAAGACCATAATCCCACCAACATCTTTATCAAGACGATGAACTAGTCCTAAATAAACATTACCTGGTTTATTATATTTTTCTTTTATATATTTCTTTAAAATAGTTAACATATCAGGGGTATTAGAACCATCACTTTGACTTAATACCCCTACTTTTTTTTCTACTACTAATAAATGATTATCTTCATATAAAATATTAATCATAACTTTCCCATCTTCCATATATACCACAAGGTAATATTAAATCACTGTTTTTAATTTTTATACCTATCTCATCTGCACTTACATTACCTTTATATTTTTTTAAAACTGTCATTATTAAAAGATTTTTTAATGTTGTTTCAGATAATCCTGTTGTATAAGAGTTAATGATAAAGAATAGTGGTTTATCACTTAATATTTCAAGGCATAGATTAACTAGATTAGATAAATCTTTTTCTATATCCCAAACTTCTCCATTAGCACCTCTTCCATAACTAGGAGGATCCATAACGATAGCATCATACTTATTGCCACGTCTAATTTCTCTTTTAACAAATTTAACAACATCATCTACTAAATAACGTATAGGTTTATCTTTAAGTCCTGATGAAATTACATTTTCTTTACAAACTTCTATCATACCTTTTGATGAATCTACATGAGTAACAGATGCTCCTACAGAAAGACATGCAACTGAAGCACAGCCAGTATAACCAAAAAGATTTAAAACTTTAACCGGTCTTTTGGCATTACTTATCTTATTAATCATATAATCCCAATTAGCGGCTTGTTCTGGAAATATTCCGGTATGTTTAAAGCCCATTTGTTTTACATTAAAAGTTAAATCTCTATAATTAACTGTCCAATTACTAGGAAGTTTTCTTAAATTCTCCCAATGTCCTCCACCTTTATTAGAACGGTAGTATACTGCATCTATCTTACCTTTATATTTTTCTTCTAAATTACCATTATCCCAGATAATAGTAGGATCTGGTCTAAGTAATATATATTTTCCCCATCGTTCTAATTTTTCTCCATTAGAAGCATCTATTAATTCATAATCTTTAAAACTAGAAGAAACTAGCATTTTATCACATCCTTAAATCAATTATACAATATTATTAACATATCTTTTCTAAAACTTTTACTTTACCTTGAAATAAATACTCTACTTTACATAACTCATCTTCATTAAACCAAAGATTATAATATTTAAAGATACTTTATATAAAGTTAGTTTTCTATCATCTGATTTACAATTAACTTACTTGTATAACTATAAAATATAAGTTGAAGTATTGTCTTTTAAACTACTAAATTTTCTTTTTTGTTAAAGTTAGTCTTTTAGATTTTTTAGTAAATGTATCTTCAATACCTAGATATTTAGATATAGTTTTAATATTAAAATTAGACAAGTTTTCAGTAATAAAAACCATTTTATCTTTAATAGTATCATCATCTTCTTTTTTTAGTACACTATCTGCTAAATAACTATCTGTTAAATATTGATATCCATCTAATACTAAAAGCCCATTTTTAATAAACTCTATTATATAATAATCACATTCATTATCAACTTTCTTGCCATAATCATAATCTTTTATTATTAATGATTGTAATTCATCTGTTGGTTTCCCTGATTCTAAAAAAATATTAATTAGATTTTCCATACATTCATTTGTACTTTCTATTGCATTCTTAAGCAATTCAATTTTTTCTTTCCTAACTATATTACCTTTTTTATTATATCTACATATATCAAGAAGAATTCCAATTAAATCATAATATATATCAAAATTATTGTTATTTCTACCTTCAATAACACTTCTTATTATATTTTCATCAAAGCCAATATTAATTAAGTAAATTGCAGCGACTCTTTCATAGTATATTGATGGAAATTCTGATAAAGAAAACGGTGGCATATCTTTTTGCAAAGAAACATAATGGATAAATTCGTGAACAAACGAAATAAAGACATTAATTGTTCCATCAGTAGTTACTTTAATTTTTCTGATGCCATCATCATCTATAAAACATTTGGATTTATCTTTACCATCTTTACATTCCTCAAATATTATTCTATTATTATTCTTTAAATCAATATACTTTTCTTTCCACTCTTTTGGTGCTTTTATTTTATCTAGAAAACCAAAAAATATATTTTCAAGATCTTCTAAAGATATTTTTTGTAAATTATAATTTGAATTTTTATATGAAACTATATAATCAAAATTCTTTTCATTCATTTTAGAAAATATTTCATCAATATTATCATAGAAATAAAAGTCATCTTCTTTTAAATAGTTTGAAGTTATTTCTAATAAATAGTTATATGTATTAAATCTCTGTGTTTGCTTTAACCATTCAAAAATACATTCTTTATCATTACGATATTTTAGAAAATTTGATAATTCATCAAACTGAGTTTTGCAATCAAAATATTTACATGCTAGAACAAACCAAAGCATATCATCTGTTATGTTATCATCAGTTTCAATAAATGTTTCACTGTTTTTACTAATTTCTTTTACTAATAATTGAATATATAAAGAAGGTAAAAGATATGGGTTTTTAAAAATTGAAATAAATTTTTTATCATTAATAACTAAATTTAACATTTTTTCAAAAAAATCATCGAAATTATTCACATAAATAACGTTATTATTGGATTCATTTGTTTTAACAAGAGAAATTATTTTATCTTTATAATCTAAAAACAAATGATTATTCAATTTTATAATTTTCTTAATTCTTTCTATATCAGTAATCGAATCATCATACTGCAAATTTACATTACCTACTTGTATAAAATGCATTGTATCACTTCCTTGATGGCTTATTATAGCATTATTTAAGATTTTTTCAACAAATTAAACAACAAAAAAACGAACCTAAAGGTTCGAATAATAATCAATTTGGTGCCATAGTGGTACACGTTTGGAAATTTTTATTAAGGTTAATTTCTATAATAAGTATATCATAATTTTACATTTTTGATTAACAAAT
This sequence comes from uncultured Bacilli bacterium, assembly GCA_944331955.1. Lineage (GTDB taxonomy): Bacteria > Bacillota_I > Bacilli_A > RF39 > UBA660 > Onthousia. The sequence continues at coordinate 24,035 of CALVIY010000014.1, read as the reverse complement.
TTGTATAATTTTATATAAAACAAACAAAATCAAACTATTCTGTGGTAAAATATCTTATAGAAAGAAGGTATGATTATGATTACTGATGAAAAATTAAAAACAATCGTTGATGATGTCATTAAAGCTAATGAAGAAATTATTGATAACAAAGATGAAAATTATAAAGACCAAGTATATACTATTATTAAAAAAATTATTGATTCACCAAGCGAAACCATTACTACAATAGCCGATTTAATAAATTACAATCCAAATGAAACATTTGTTGAACCTCTTACACAAGGGCAAATTAGAAGATTAGTAAAAGAAACTTGTAAAAAATTGAATATTGAATTAGAAGAAAATAGAGATGGTTTTGGTGGACTAGCTTATTATTATCAATTCAAAAAAGTTAATAATGATAAAGTAAAAGCATATATGGAAGAACTTATAAATAATCCAGTACCAGAACTATCAGAAGAAGATAAAGAATTTGAAAAATATTGTAAACTTTATGAAGAAAGATTCGGTAAAAAAGCATATGTAGCCGAACCAAGTGGAACTAAAGAAAAAACAATAGAAGCTATTAAAGTTTGTCTAGAAAAAAATGAAGATTTATTAGATAAAATATTATATCCAAACTTTGATAAAGATAAGGAAAATGGAAATTTATATTAATAGGAGAAATTATGACTAGAGAACAATATAAACAAAGGGTTAAAGATATAATGATAAACAAAAATCCTTACGGAGCATATCATCAGCAAAATTTTAATACTTATGGTAGTTATGATGAAATGACACCTATTAACTCAGATATTATAAACAATATGCCTAATGCTCAAATTATATTAAGTGAAGAAGTTTATCAGATGTTATTAGCTGTTCAAGAAGTAACAAATGAAGCAAACCAAGAATTTCCATTTTTTCTATATGGTAAGGAAGTAGGAAATAATCAAATTGAATTTAATGAATTTATGTCTGCAAGTAATAATAGGCAAAATGCAGAGGCAAATTTTAATCAAACCATGATAAATAATTTACAAAATAGAATTAATGGCAATCTAAACACTGGTCTAGTTGTTTGCCATGGGCATTCGCACCCACCAATTGGAGATTTTCATCAAAATTTTTCTTTAGGAGATTTTACTTCTTTTATGCAAATGAATGAAGATAACCCAGTATTTAAAAACAGACAAGTAGAACTTACAAGTTGTTTAGTAACTAGTACAGGTGATATAAACTTTGTTTTTTATGATAATGTAAATCAAAACTTTTATAGATTTACTAATGTTGTTGTAAGGGGAAAAGATAACAATTTTACACCAGTTAATTGTTATGGATTAAATCAAGCCCAACAATTAAATAATGGTGGTATTAGAAGATAAAAGTCATGGTGAGTTTCAATAAAATTAGCAATGACTTTTTTATTTTCATTATGAAATTTTGAAAATAAAAACATAATTTTGCTTGGCTTTGTGCCTTACTAAAATTATGTTATATGGGGTTTCAAAGGGGCTTAGCACCTTTGCACACCGCTATTGGCTCTGCCAATAGCGTAGTGTGTTACTCTTTTGGATTATACTTGTTAAATATAGTATTGTATGTTTGACTTAATTGTTTAAGATATTGTTCTTCCTTTTTCATTGATTGTTCCTTCTCCAAAATTAGTAAAATTAGTTCTATTAAAAAATTAAATAGTGAATCGCAAGTTTTTTCATCTAAAATATGAATGCCCTCACTTAAAATTTTATATAGTTCTCCATATTTAGCATTACTACTTTTTTCATTTAATAATGTTGGAAGATATGCTTTTAATAATGACACTTTCTCTTTTATTGGTAAACTAGAAAATTCTACTTTTGTTTTTTCTAATTTTATTTTTTCTTTTTCTCTATTATAAATTTTGTCTAACATATTTTCAAATACTCTTCTCAAATATACAAAGGATGCAATGCTCATTCCGAGAGTTTTACATTTATTAGCTTTCGACAATTCTAAAATATCATTTTCGTCTAATAGTTTTAATTTTTTGAATCTCTTCATTTCATCTTCGTTTATTAAAGTATTCTGATATGATTGATAAATTTTTTTAATACTTTTACCATCATAGTCAAATATCATAACAATTCTTTTTTCACAACTTGGGCATTTAAATTCTTTGAATATATATAAATTCATATTCGAAAACAAATATAATTCATTTGAAGTAGTTGAAGAATACGAACTATCAGAATATTTTATTTTATCTTCCTCCATTGTCAGTTTAAACATATTTAATGATTCTAATCCATTATACTTTGAAGTTGTAGCAACTGACTTTAAACTATTTTGCATAAAGGTTTTACTTTTATCGCAATCATCACAATAATAGTCCATAGGAGTAGTATCTTGTAATAACCATAATAACTGTTGCTTGTTATTATCTAGTATAATAACTTCATCTATGTTTAAATCATAACACTTTATCGAAAAGTTTTTTTGGTTCATTTTAAATCACTTCCCTGTATTTATTTTAACATATTTTCCTACAATTCCAAATCACCTTTGGAGTAATAGTTATCAATATCTACATAATCAAATAATTCTTCTTCTTTTGTAGTATCTATTGCTATATCGTAAACATCATCTTTATCGAAATCTTTATTGTCATAATAGTCCTTTATTTCGCTTGTTGTGGCTTCTTTTACTTTATCATTACCAATTTGTAGCAACTCTCTAAAAAAGTGTTTTATTGCTTTTAAAATGGTTCTTATGTAAGAAACAAGATTATTGTTTTCGTGCTCTAACTTCTGATTTTTAATTCTTAAGTATTTAACTTCTTTTTGAATATTCTCATTTTCTTTTTCGAGATATTTATATGATTTAGCATATTCATCAACTTCATTATAAACTTTTTGTATTTTAGGTTGCATTTCCATAACTTTTTTAGTTTGCTCGATAACCTTATTCATAGAGTCAAAAGTATCTTTTTTTATTTTTACATATTCCTTATCAAAAATAGTTTCCTTGTTAGAACTCATTTTAGTTTCCAATTCTTCCATAGATTTATTTAACTTTTCATTTTTTGAAGTAAGTTCTATATTTAATTTTCTAGTTATCTTTTTATATTGTTTAATATCTATATGTTCATTATCGGAGTTTTTAATGCCACGATCTAAATCATAACCATTATTTATCATTCGTTCATGGTATTTATCTTGTAAAGTAGATAGATAATTTTTATCTTTCATATAGTGCTTTTTAGAAATAGTCCATTTGTCTTTATCGCTTCTTTTATCAAACTTCTTAATCAAAGGAACTACTACACAATGTAGGTGTGGTGTTTTTTCATCCAAGTGAATGGTGGCATTTAATACTTGCCATCTTTCATAACCAATATCTTCATAAACAAAATCCATACAACAATTTGCCCATTTAACGATTTCATCTTTTGTCATATCTTTAAAAAACTCTTTATCACTTGTAAATAGTAATTCATCAGCAACAACACTATTAGAATCATCTAACATCTGATGAAAACTCTTCTTTCTATTTTCTCGTTCGGTCTTTTGTTTTTCATCATGTTGCTTTTTATAGTCTTTTACTAAATTCATATAGGAAGTGTAATAGTCTTTATGAGTAATAGGAACTAAATTTATATTATTATGAGATTTACTTTTATCAATATCAGGATTAGATTTATATGCTTCTTTTGTTCTAGTATTATGAGCACCAATTTGTCCTAAGTCTTTTAATTTATTAATAGGCTGTACTCTAAATATTGCATAACTCATTCTTGCACCTCAATCTTATCTGCATAAATATAAGTTATAGGTGGTACTGGAACTTCTATTACACCAAAACTATCTACTTTGTTAATTCCTTTTTTATTGATTAAAGGAATGAGTTTTAACGGTTCATTAAATGGATTTTCTCTTGTGTATTTCAAACAAAATTGATGGTCATTATATTTTTCTTTCTTAATTTCTTGATAATCAATAGGATAATTAACTTGTAATCTTTTAATATGACTTTCTACTTCTTTTCTAGTCATTGAAGCACATACTTCAACTTGTATTGTTTCACCATTAACACTTATATCTTGGAAACGATTAATTGCACCTTTATTAAATAAATTAGCATATTCTTCAATAAATGTTTTTCTAAAATTAATAGTTTTAATTTCTAGTTCATTGTCTCTCTTAATTACTTCAATAGATTCAATATAACTCATAATTAGATCTTGTTTTTCAGTTATAGAAAGTTCATTCCATTTAATTTCAAAACTACTTTGGTATAGAGGATTAATTAAACATTTAATACTTTCTAAATCTCGTTTTAACATAATATCTTCAAAAGTAAAATTGTATTGGTCTAGTTCTTGTTCTTCTTGCTGTTTCTTTTCAATATCTTTAATTCTAGTTTCTAAATATTCTTTATCTTGTTTATATTCTTCCATATCAATTATTTTATTAAGGTAAGCATCTTTTAATCTAGTAATTTTATTTTTTAAAGTATTGATTTCTTTAATTAGAAGTTCATTTATATTTTCAACTTTATGTTTAAGTAGTGGAGCAAAGAATTGTCTAACTGTTAAGTCATATTCAATAATAGTAGTAATTTGTTCTATTAAAAGTTCTATTAGTTTATCTTCTCTAATATAAGTTTTACATTCATTACATTGATAATAGATATATTTCTTTTTCTTTCCGCCTGGTGCTTTACAAGCCATTATTCTATGACAATGTGGGCATATAATCTTTTGAAAGAAAATATAATCATTTCTTCTAGTATAATTACGAGTATTTTTTCTTGATTGTTCTTGGCAATCTTCCCATAATTTTTTAGATATAATTGGTTCAACTACATTTTCATAAAGTACAGGTGTTCCATTTCTACCACCACTTATAAAATCTCCTTTATAAAGTGGATTAGCGAGTATCTTTTGTATTGTTGTATCATACCATTTTTTATTTAATACTTTTTCTTCATTAAAGATATTAGCAATCTTTTGATAACTATTTCCTTTTAAATATAAATCAAAGATTCTTTCTACAATTTCACTTTCTGCTGGATTAATGATTAGTTTTTTATTATCTCTCATAAAACCTAGTGTTTTTCTTACTGGAATGTGTCCATCTTTGATTGCTCCAACCATTCCAAATTTAGTTCTTTCGGATACTCTTTCTATTTCTAGTTGTGATAAGACTGTTAACATTCTTACAAAGAATCTACCATTAGCAGTAGAAGTATTTATATCATCCATTGCACATTCTAAACTACATTCGTATTTTTCTAGTTCAGTAATTAATACTTCTAAATCTCTAACACTTCTAGTTAGTCTATCTAGTTTATAAGCAACTATGACATTAACATTACGATTCTTAACATCTTCTAACATTTTTTGAAATTGAGATCTATGTTCCATATCTTTAGCACTTATTCCTGCATCTTCATAAACTCCATAAATATTATAATCTCGAAACTTACATAAATCTTTTAACTTTTCTAATTGTTCACCTAAAGAATAACCTTCACGAGCCTGATCTTCCGTACTTACACGACAATAGATTGCTGCGTTCTTTTTCATATTTCATCAACTCCTTTTTCCATAAAAAAGAGGAGTCAAAAGCACTAGCATTAAACTAATACCTTTGACTCCTTAAACAATCGTTATTAATTCTATTACTATATCGTTTATTCCAATGCATAGAATCCCACCAATCTAATAAATGAGAAATACTGCATTTCATTTATTGGTTTTATATTCTATCACTTATTTTTTCTTTGTCAATAGGGTTAGTTTTTATGCTTTTTAATATAAATTTCTAATTCGTTAAAAGGTATAAATTTTTCTAATGTATTAATATAAACATTCTCACATTTGTTAAAGAATAGATAGGTTATATTATTAATTACTAACTTATGTGGCTCTATATAAGCAATGTTAGTTTTAGAAATGTGAATAATGTTGCCACTAATAATTTTAGATTTGATATTGAGAAATTTAAGTGTGTTTTTAATTCGTTTTTCTAACACCTCATCGATATCTAAATTTTCCTTTATTATCTGCATAACTAATCAACTCCTTTCGAGCATATAAAAAAGGTTAACCGAAATTAACCTTTCATATATTTAAAGTCGATTAGTTCGACTAATTTCCCTATGGTGCCTGTAACAGGACTCGAACCTGCACTCTATTACTAGAAGTAGATTTTGAGTCTACCGCGTCTACCAATTCCGCCATACAGGCATAAATAGATTATAACATAAAATTATTAAATATTGTTAAAAAATATGATAAAATTAAAAATATAGGGAGGAATAATTATGTTTATAAAGGAAATAGAAGATCTTGATCCTTTTACACCTGGACTAGTTATTAAACCAGATGGAAGTATTATAACAATGGAAAGTGAAAATCATGCTACCTTCTTTCAAAATATTATAGGAAATGAATTTAGAAAAATGGGTCTTAATGCAAGAAGTATAATAGGAGAAGATAATTTAAAAGTTTTAATGAACATACTATTAAGAGAATTAAATATACTTCCTTATCAAGGATGTGAATCAAAAACAAGAATTTATGGAGGAGGTATTTTATATATAAATGAACTAAGTAGTTTAAATAAAGAACAACTGATGAGTATTATTAATGTCTATACTGCTATTAATGAAAATTATGATACTGTAATTTGTGAAACTGATAAAGATGAGAAAGAAGATAGATTTATCAGTATAGATGAAATTGTTGATGCATTAAAAGAAAAAACAGGGTCTATTAGAAAGTAATAGATCCTTTAATTTTCTTCTTTATATTTAGATTGGTATAAGTCTACATCATCTTCTGTTTCTTTCTCCTCTTCTTCTAGGAATTCTCTCATATCAGGTAGTTCATCTATAGAAGAAAGTCCAAAGTAATCTAGAAATTCACTAGTAGTCTCATAAAGAATAGGTCTACCTGGCATATTACTTCTACCACCTTCTTTAATAAGGCCTTTAGCGACTAGTTTTCTTATAATATGATTATTAGATATTCCCCTTAATTCATCTACTTTTACTCTTGTAATAGGTTGATTATAAGCGATAATTGCAAGAGTCTCTAAAGCCGCCTGACTTAAAGTGTTGTTATCTTCTGTAGTTAATAGTTTTTGATAATATATATTATGTTCTTTCTTAGTAGTTAGTTTTAATTTATCTCCTAAAAAATCTATTCTAATACCTCTATCACTACTCTGATAATCATTTTGTAACTCTTTTATCAACTCTTTAGTCTCGTCTTTAGATATTTCTAATATTTTACTAATCTCATCAAGGTCAAGACCATCATCACCTACTACAAATAATAATCCTTCTATAACTGCTTTTAAATTCATTATGATACCCCCTCTACGATAATATCACTAAATAGTTCTTCTTGTTTAATTAATAATTCTTTATTTCTTGCCATATCAAGTACTGCCAAAAATGTTGCGACTATATATTCTTTTGTTGATACAGGGAAAAGTTTAAAGAAACTTACCTTTTTTTCTTTCTTCAAGATACTTTTTATTTCTAACTTTCTACTTGATACTGTTATTTCTTTCATAGTTACTTTAGTAGAAAGTGGTTTCTCTTCACTTTTTCTTACTAAAAACTTCTTAAAAGCATCTACTAATAAATCAATGGAACCTTCTCCTGTTATTACAGTATTTTCTTCAATATAATTGTTGATGTTTTCTGGTAGTTTAGTATGGATTTCTTGTCTTTTACTTTCATTTTCTTTTAAAGTCTTAGTTATCTCTTTATAAGCTTGATATTCTAAAAGTCTTGCCACCAACTCTTCTCTTGGATCCTCTTCTTCTGTTTCTTCATCATCAACTTTTGGTCTTGGAAGTAACATCCTTGCTTTTATCAAAGTAAGTTCACTTGCCATTACGAGGTAAGCGGATGCTATATCTAAGTTTTGTTCTTTCATCTTATGAATATAATCTAAATACTGTCTTGTAATACTTTCTATTTCAATATCAAAGATATCCATCTTATTTTCTTTTATCAAGTGAAGGAGCAAATCAAGTGGTCCTTCAAATACTTCTAATTTTAAATCCATAACTTACTCCTTACCTTTCTATAGGTATTATAACAAGTATAAAGACTTTTTTCAAATTATTTACATCAATTCAGATGTCGACATTTTGTCGACATCTGATTACAAAGAAATATTTTCTCTATAAATTTTGAGTTTTTGCGAAAAAAAATTTAATTGATAGCAAATGATATTTATAGAGGAGTTGATAAATTATGAATAACAAATTAGCTTTGTTCGAGGAAAAAGAGATAAGAAGGACTTGGGAGAAAGGAAAGTGGTACTTTAGTGTTGTGGATGTTGTCTTTGCCCTTACTGACAGCAAAAATCCTAGGCGTTATTGGAGTGATTTAAAAATAAAATTAAGCGATGAAGGATATGATATTCAGTTGTACGATTTTATCGTACAACTGAAATTAGAATCTACTGATGGTAAAAAATATAAAACAGATTGTGCTGATACAGAGGGAATTTTAAGAATAATTCAATCTATTCCATCAAAAAAAGCAGAACCGTTTAAAAGATGGCTTGCAAAAGTTGGTAGTGAAAGAATTGAAGAGATTCAAAATCCTGAACTTGCAATGGATAGAATGAAAGAGCTTTATGAAAAGAAAGGTTATTCTAAATCATGGATAAACATGAGGGAAAGAGGAATCGCTACTAGACACAACTTAACTGATGAGTGGAAAGAACGAGGTATTAGTAAAGGTATAGAATATGCAATCTTAACAAATGAAATATATAAGAGTGGTTTTGGTGTTACTGCTAAAGAATATAAAGATATTAAAGGATTACATGAAAGCGAGAATCTAAGAGACTCTATGACTAATATAGAACTTGCCTTAACTAATTTAGGAGAAGCGACAGCAGTAGAGTTCCATAAGAAAAATGATAGTAAGGGTTTAAAAGAGCTAAAAAATGATATGAGTGAAGCAGGTACTGTAATAAATAGTGCTAAAAAAGAAATAGAAAGAAAATTAGAAAGACCTATTGTTACTAGTGATAACTATATAGAATTAACAGAAGATAATAACTTAAAATTACCTAATTGATAAAAACAAGAAATAATTATATAATATCCTTATTAGATGGAGAATTGATTATGAAAATAGAAGAGAAATTAGAAAAAGTAATTATTAATGAAGAAGTATTAGAAAATATAAAAAATGATTTAGAAGTAATTCTTAAAGACTTAAAAAATTGTTTAGATTTTAATGAAGAAAAAGAACTAATCATAAAATTTAATAATATTAGAGATAATTATTTAACTTTATATTGGATTAGTTATATAGGCTATTTAAAAGACACTAAAAATGAAAAATATTTAGAAACAGAAAAGATTATGGGTAAATATGAACCTATTATAAATAACTTAATCTATGATTATTATAAAGTTTTATCTTCTTCTAATAATCAAGAAAAGTTAGAAAAGTTTATCGGTAAACGAGCTCTTGCCATCGCTAATAATCAGGCAAGATTAAAAAGTGATGAAGTTATTTCTTTACAGACGAAAGAAAAAGAATTATGTTCTAAATATCAAAGATTAATTATTGGTACAAAGTTTGAATTTTTAGATAAAGAAATAAACCTTTCTTCTCTTAATAACTATTATAATAAAGATGATAGAGACTTAAGGAAAAAAGCATATGATAAGAGATTCGAAATATTAGAAAGTTTAGAAAATGAAATTGATGTAATTATAGATGAATTAGTTGATGTAAGAAACACTATAGCAAAAACTCTTGGTTTTAACTCTTACAGTGAAATGTCTTTTGTAAAAATGAACCGTTTAGATTATAGTAAAGAAGATTTAACTATTTTTAAAGAAGAGATAAAAAAATATGTTGTTCCCCTACTTAAATTATTAAAAGAACAACAAAGAGAAAGATTAGGATTACAAAAACTAGAATATTATGATAATAGTTATTTATTTAATGATGGTAATGCGAAAATAAAAGGAAATTTAAAGGATGTCTTAAATAACTTTAGAGCTGTTTTAAAAGAAAATTCTACTATAAGTTATAATTTACTATGTATGATGTTAGATGAAGGTCTAATAGATTTAGATAATAGAGAAAATAAATCAAATGGTGGTATTACTACTTACCTACCCGATTATAAAGTGCCTTTATTTATAAAGAAGTATATGGGATTAGAAAGTAATATAACTAGTATTTTTCATGAGTTTGGTCACTCTAATCAACTATATTTAAGTAAAGATTTATTGTTTCATGAGAATAGATGGCCTACTTTTGATATATGTGAAATACATTCTACTAGTATGGAATATTTAATGTACCCTTTTATGGACTTATTCTTTGAAAGTGATGACTTTAAATATAAAATTAAACATCTAACTAACAGTCTTTCTTTAATGGTAAATATGGCTTATGCAGATGACTTTTGGAGTTATGTTTATGATAATAATTTAGATAGTAAAGAAAGAAAAAGAAAATGGTTAGAGATAAGACGTGAATATAACTTAGATAGTTATGATAATGAATATTTTTATAGAGGAATTGAGTATCAAGCAGATACTAATAGAATAATTGATCCTTTCTATACAATAGATTATGCTATTGATAATGTACTTGCTTTATCATTCTATAAGAAAGAAAAAGAAAGTATTAAAGATGCCTTTGATTTATATATAAAATTATGTAAAGATGGAGGGGCTTTATCACTAAAAGAGCTTATTAATAAATATAATTTAGATAATCCCTTTGAAAAAGATTCTTTAAAAGATATGTGTGATATTATTAAAGATGATATTAAAATATTAAGTTTAAGAAGGAAGTAGTTATGAAAAGATTTACAATGAAAGATGAAGAATTTATATGTGAAAATTGTGGTAAGAAAGTATTACCTTTAAAATATAGTGCAAGAGATCATTGCCCATATTGTCTTTACTCAAAACATGTTGATATTATGCCTGGAGATAGATTAAATGAGTGCAAAGGTCTATTAAAGCCTATTGGAATTGAAAAATTTAAAGATACTTATAAGATTATTTATAAGTGTGAAAAATGTAAAGGAATACATAAAAATATTATGGCTAATGATGATGATATGGATATGATAATTGAAATAAGTAAGATGTAATGGAGGTTTAGTTATGAAGTTATCTTTAATTAATAATGAAAATTTAACTGATGATATGGTAGATAAAATTGTCTATAGTGATACTTGTGATAATTTGAGAAATACAGCTTATGGGATAGTTTTTGGAAATAGTATGTTAATTAAAGAACGTGTTAATACAGCTTATGATGCTTATAAAAGTGGCAGAATAAAAAAAGTTATATTTAGTGGTGGTAGTAATGGAGTTAGTAATCAAAATAATGATACTGTTGCCGAAGCAGTAAAAATGAGAGAACTTGCTATAAAACTAGGAATTAAAAAAGAAGATATTTTAATTGATGATAAATCTAATAATAGTTTTGAAAATGTTAAGAATTCTTTTGATTTAATCAAAAATAAAAACATAGCAGAAGTTGCTATCATTACAAGTGAATTTCATCTTAAAAGATGTTATGCAATTATTAAGAAAAGTTATCCTAATATTGATGTTATAATGATACACTCTAAAGATGGCTTTTCTGATAGAGATAATTGGTTTTTATCCGACAATAGTTGGAATTCTGGTAGAAGTCTTGCTACTTATGAAGCTAATATTTTAATTAAATATGCTAAAGAAAATAAAATTATAGACCTTGATATAAAAGACATTGATAAGAAAAAAATTAGAAAATAGAATTTTGACAAAAATTAATATTTATGATACTATGAATATGTCAAGGAAACTTGCATAAAATAAAAAAGAAAGGGAACATTCAGTTTTCGCAAGTTGAATGTCTACCCTGAAAAATCAAAGAGACATTTAATTCAATTGTGAATTAAGTGTCATTTCTTTATTACTACTATCATAATGATAAGAAGGAATAAAATGATAGCAATGAGATTTAGGACTTTTACAATAAAAGTCTTAATTTTCATTTTATCAAACCTCCTCTCTATAAGAGATTTGGTAGACACTCAGACAACTGGATGATTATAGGTAAGGCTTTGGTTTTAAACCTCTGCCTTTTCCCCAATCCTACACCGTACGGGATTATTTCTAATCATACGGCGTGCCATCAGTCTTATTCTTAGTTAAACTTTTCAAATAACTCTAAGACAATTGTCCTCGTAGTCAACCAGTACGCTTTCACGCCTTATGTTTCTTTTAGTCTATAATAGAACCTACGTGTTTATTTTACTTATTTAATTAAGATTAAGATTGACTAGTGCCTTTCCCTCCACATCTTATTATCAATGCTTCTAAGGTACTTTGACACCGCTTTCACAAGGATTAAGTTAAGTTATAGCCATTGCTTTTCCTTAACAATACCGTCATAGCCTAATAGGACTCTTGTATTCCTTGCTTATCAAGTTCCGATAAAACTATCTATTCATATATACTTTTAGAACTTCTCTCTAAGCCTGTAGACTTGATAGTACCTTTAATACTATATGGTATTTCATAGGAACAATTCTTACTCTACCACATCTACAACACCTTTTGCATTCATATCATTTCTAACATGTTATCTCTAGACCTGTACACTCGAGAATTTGTCGATTAAGACTATCGCTAGTTCTTAATATTCTATCCATGAGTATTTTATAGACCACCGACCTATCATATACAGATTATACCTCTATAACCATTTCCTTGATTTCTCATTAGGGCATACTTCAGCCGACTTTAGCGAGCTCTCATACACATTGATATCTATTACTATCATTATGCATGTCGCAGTTTTTATGGAAAGCATTTCATGGTGTTACCCACTCATTCTGCTTTTCGTTTTATCAGTTGCAAGTTGTGAAACTTACCTACCGCTTTTCACGATAGAACTTGCCACACTATTCCTACAACAATAGTATCACAAATAATTCATTAAATCAATCGAACAAGATACATTTTTTAAGCAAACATTTGTTTACTAATTTTTATTAAAAATTGATAAAACACGTCTTTTAACTTTTTCTTTTAATTGTTTTCTTTCGATATCTTCTATAATTTTATTTTCTTTCTCTAAAAATTCATTTTTTGCTTCTTCAGAAGTTATCCCTGCTCTTATGAAAGTACCATCTTCTAGCATTACTTTTTTACCTTTTGGTACAGTTATAAACATAGAATGCTCTCCACTACCAATCATTACTCTAACATTTTTAATTTTAGATTTTCTCATAATATCATTCTCCTTTTGTTAATATATTAACATATTTTTTTAAACAATTAAACTTTATCTACATAGATTATATTGGTGATATGATGAATAAAATCGATTATGAGTTTTATAGCTTAAGAACATAAGAAATAAAATAAATTTAATTTCGCCCTTGTCGTTGCCTCCAAGGATTCCTATTTCATAGATAGAGTAACCTCTATTCTCCATAGGCTTAAATTCCGATGGTCGCCACCGTACTAATTTATTTTTATATTAAATCGTTTTTTTCTATCTAAAACATTATCTATACTAAACTAACTAAATTATAGTGTAACTTTAACCCTTCAAATAATATATTTAAACTCGCATTTATATCTCTATCATTATGTATTCCACATTTTGGGCAATCATACTCTCTTATACTTAAATCTTTCAACTTACTATTCTTATATCCACAATGACTACATATCTGACTACTTGGATAATAGGTATTTATCTTATAATATATCTTACCTTTTATCTTACATTTCCACTCTATTAAAGAACGTAGTGTACTAAAAGCAGCATCTGATAGACTTTTATTAAATGCTTTTTTCTTATCTTTAAACATATCTTGTACTTTTAGGTCTTCTGTTACTATAATATCATGCTCATCTACTATTTCATTAGCAATGTCATTTAAATAATGTTTTCTATAATTCTTTATCTTAGCATGTACTCTTGCTATCTTCTCCTTTGTCTTTAAATAATTCTTACTACCTTTTTCTCTTCTTGATAATTCTCTTTGTAATCTTTTTAATCTCTTTTCATATTTTGTTAATACTTTCTCATTACCATATTTAATACCATCACTTGTTACTACTAAATCTTTTATTCCTAAATCTATTCCTACTATAGTGGTAGGTATTATCTTTTCTATTAAGATATCTTCTTCTACTAATACACTAACATAATACTTATTTGTTGATTCTCTTGAAATAGTAGCATTTACTATCTTTCCTTCTATTTTATCCTTATTTCTAAAACCCCTTATTTTAACTTTTCCTAGTTTTGGTAATTTTATATTTCTAGTTAATAAATCTACTTCTATATTACTATATTCTTTTTCTTTATATGTACCTCTTACACAACTAGTTCTATAAGACTGTCTATTAAACTTACTCTTAAACCTTGGATATCCACTTCTTTTTGCAAAGAAGTTATTAAAACCATCTTCTAAATCAAATATAGAACTTCTTAAGGCACTGCTTTCTACTTCTTTAAGATATTCATATTGGTTTTCTAATTCTTTTAAATCTTTACATAAATTAAATGCTTTTTGTATTCCTTTTTCTTTTTGATAATTTAAATAATAGTTATAAACAAAACGACTACATCCAATGGTCTTATGTATTAATATCTTTTGTTCTTCATTTGGATATAATCTAAACTTATATGCTCTATATATTTCCATAATATGAACCCTCTTTCTTGTAACTTAAGTGTACTACATAAAATATACGTTCGTCAATACATAAATTCGATTTTCAGCCAAAAAAAACGCAATTTCCTTATAGATTAAAAAACTAGAGTTAATGAGTAAAGAAGAAGTATATTTAAATATTAAGAATAGATATCTAGGACTTAATGAAGAGTTAAAAGGTAATATCGAGACTTTCATTAATAGATTTTCTTTTTGGGGTAACCTAGATTATATTAATAACAACTTTGAAGAGATTGAAATTATAGTTAATTTTCTAAAGAATAATTTAACTGATTTATTAGTACTTTATCAGAATCTAAAAGATTATAAATCTAGGAAGATATTACTAGCAATAATTAGAAATTATTATTACTATGACTTTGTAATGTTAAATGAAGTTAGAGATAATTGTTATAAACATTATTTTGATCCTGATTTAGTAAAAACTACTAAAGATACTGTTTATGTAGATGTTGGTAGTTATATAGGAGATAGTGTAGATGACTTTTTAGATACTTATTTAGAAGAATATAAGAAGATTTATTGCTATGAAGTTACGGATACATCTCTTGCCATACTTAAAGATAAATATATTTTTAATGAAGATATTGTTATAAAGAATAAAGCTTTATATGATAAAAATGCTACTTTAAGTCTTAATACTAGTAGTGTTGATGCTTCTGCTAATACTATAAATGATAGTAAAGGAAATATTGAAGCAGTTACTTTAGATGAAGATATAAATGAAAAAATAGACATTATTAAAATGGATATTGAAGGAGCAGAGTTTAAAGCTTTAAACGGATGTAAGAATCATATTAAAAATGATAGCCCTACTCTATTAATATCTATTTATCATGGCTTTGATGATTTGATTAGAATACCTAAATTAATTAAGGGTTTTAATAGGAACTATAACTTTTATTTAAGATATTATGGGGGAAATATTTTCCCTACAGAGATTGTTTTAGTTGCAAAGAAAAAAGCTTGTTAGTTTTTTTGTAAAGAATGTGTCATTTTTCTCTTTATTTATTGTTAAAAAATAATACTGTGCTAAAATTAAAGTAAGGAGATGATTAAATGAATAATACAAAAATGTTAGAAGAAATTAGAGAAGTTACAGCTTTAGAAAACTGTATAGAAAAGAATAAAGATGTAATACCTGCTATTGCTAAAGAGATTAAAGAATTTAATCCTAAAAACTTTATGATAGTATCAAGAGGTACATCTACTCATGGAGGTATATTTGGTAAGTTTTTCTTAGAACTTCATTACAAAAAACCTGTTGAAATGGCAGATCCATCTATATTTACTGTTTATGATAGTAATATGGATTTATCTAATACTTGTGTTATTGCTATTTCTCAGTCTGGTAAAGGATATGATGTTAGTACTGTTTTAAAGAAAGCTAAAGAAAGTGGAGCATATACTTTTGCTATTACTAATAATCCTGAGTCATTAGTTGCTGAAGCTACTGATAAACATATCTTTAATGAAATTGGAGAAGCTAAAGCAGGAGCTGCTACTAAAGGTTACACTACTACTCTTTATATCTTAACTAAGTTAGCTTTATGTCTAAGTGGTGAAGAAGATAGTTTTGATGATAATAAATATATAGAAGCTGTTAAGAAAGGACTAGACTTATACGAAGATGTTAAACCTATGGCTAAAGAATTAATATCTATGGATATGGCTTATTCTATCGCTAGAGGTTATAGTTATTCTATTGCTAAAGAGTTTGCTCTAAAAGTTATGGAAACTTGTTTAGTTCCAGTTATTCCATATAAAGCTAGTGAGTTTTGTCACGGACCACTTGCATCAACTAGTGAAAAACATCCTGTAGTTTTATTTGCAGTAGATGATAAAACAAATGAAGATATTAAAAGAGTTATTACTTATCTAAAAGATACAAAAGCAAAGACTTATGTAGTTACTAATGATAAGGAAATCGCTGATATTAGTGATATGACAATTATGATAGATGAGAAAGAAAGTATTTATGCCTTCTATCAAGCTGCTATCATAATGCAATTACTATCTTGTGAAATGGCCTTTACTAAAGGAACTTATCAAGATCGTGTACCTGTATTAAAAGGAAGAACTAATACATTTTAGATATATTAAAAGTGAAGAAAACTTAATCTTCACTTTTTTTATCATCTATCTTTTCATTCGCATCTTCAAATTCACTTAATTCTTCATAGTCATCAGTAGAATCACAGAAACTTCTTCTTAAATAACTGTGCCCTCCATCAACACTACAACGACCACATTTACAAGTCACATAATCATGAGTATACTTAGATTCTATAATATCACCACAGCTTTTACATCTTATAACGTTTCTTATTATTTTTTTCATTTAAATACCTTCACTACTACTCTCTTCTTTAGTAATAACTTTCTCTAAAGGTATAACTGATTTAATAGAAGCATCTTTACAAGATGTTTTTAACTCTCCTATACTCATCTTATCTAATTTCATAGAAGTATCTATTAATCCTCCTAAGTTAATACCTGTTACTACTTCATAATTATTAGTAAAAGCTAGTTTAGAAGCTACTTTAAATGGAGTTCCTCCCATTAAGTCACAAGTAAATAAAATTTCTTTATCTTTATTTTCATCTATTATTTTATTAAATTTACCTTCTAAAGAAAGATCATTATCATCACTTAAGAAGTCTACAGCATAAACATTATCTTTTGTACCTGCTATCATTGTAAGTGAACTTAAAATACCACTTGCAAAATGATTATGTCCTGTTATTATTATAATTTGTTTCATTAAAAACACTACCTTTCTAACTAAATTATAGCATCTTTAGACAAAAAGAAAAAGCCTTTTGGGCTTTTTACTAAAGTATTCCAAAGAATGAGAATACAATTGATACTATTATAATTCCTACAATTAGTACTGTTGTATTTACTTTCTTTCTTAATAAGAAATAAATTAAGAAAGTAAAGGCAAATGGTAAGATATTAGGTAAAATCATATCAAAGAAATCTGTTTGTAGACTAACAGTTGCATCATGTCCTATATCAATAGTTGTTTTAACATTTAAAGTTACATAACTTGCAATTAAACCACCTAGTATAGTAACACCTAATACTGAGGCAGCATTACTTACTCTTTTAGTATTTTCTTGAATTTTATCTAAAGCAGCAGTACCTGTTTTGTATCCTATTCTTGCTAGTGGAAAACGAAGTAGGAAAGCTAGTAAGAATACTATGAAGAAAAGAATTGGTCCTAAAACATTTCCTTGACTAGAAAGAGATGCACAAATTCCTGCCATGATAGGAAGTAGTGTAAACCAGAATAAGGCATCACCTATACCTGCTAAAGGTCCGAATAAAGATATTTTAATCTTTTTAACTACTTCTGGATCTTCTCCACCTTCATATAATGATAACATTAAACCTTGTAAGTAAGGCAATAGAGTATTATGAGTATTAATGAACTCTAAGTTATCATGTAAAACTTTCTTTAAAGTTTTTGGATCATTTTTATATATTTTCTTTAAAGCTGGTCCCATTCCTGCAGTAAAACCAATACTTTGCATTCTTTCATAGTTAAAGCATGATTGGTTTAAAACAGAAAGTAAGGCTAAATCATTTAAATCTGAATCTGTTACAATTCTTTTACGTTTCTTTGTTGTCTTAGATGCCACTTGCTTCACCTCCGTTTCCTGAAGATGCTACTGCAACTTCTTTTTCACCACTTCTAAAGTATTCCATAAGTGCAAATGCTACACCCATGATTGCAACTGGTAAAACATTATCAATTTGAATAAATGTTGCGAATAGGAATCCTGCAAGTAGATATGGAACATATTTTGCTTTTAGAGTTACACGAAGTAACATAGCAAACCCGACAGCAGGAAGTAATCCTCCAGCTACTTGGAATCCATTAATTAACCAATCTGGCATTGCTTCTACTAAAGCTTTTAATGGTTCTTGTGCAGCATATACTGATAGGAATGTTAATATACCTGTAATAATACTTGTAATAACTATTCCGTAGAAACATAATTTGAATAATCCTTTAATGTTTCCTTCTTCAGCATATCTTTCAGCAGGACCGTTGAAAGAAACAAAAGCTGTATTTCTAACAGTCCATAAGAATTGTAATAATACTCCAAATGGATATGCTAAAGCTAAACTAGTTGCTACATTATTTCCTGTAATGTGAGCAAAAACAACAGTCATAACACTAGTTAGTAAGGCTTCAGGAACAGAAGCTCCTCCAATACCTGCAATACCTGCAAAAGCAAGTTCTACCATACCACCAGCAACTAAGCCTGTATTTAAATCACCTAGAATAGCACCTACTATAGGACAAACAATAATTGGTCTAAAGATAAATAGTGCTTCTAGATGTCTGTCAACAACAAGGATCATAACTACTAATGTTATAATTATTCCTTGTAATAATGTTATTTCCATAATTTTTTCTTCCTCCCTTAAAATTCTTCTTTTGGTGAATCAGGAGTATCTTGAATATAAATTTTATCAACGTGTTTCTTGATATAATTTAAATCATCAAAATCTTCTTTACTAACAGAAACCTTATCTGTTAGTTTCTTTTCACCCTCATCATAATACATATTACCAATATCTACCTCCTTTATCTTAACACCTCCTTCAATAACTCTCCTTAAGTCTTTAGGAGTTTGACATATCAATAAAATATGTTGATTACTTGATGCTTTATCTATAATATCAATAGTCTTCTGAATCGTAAAAAATCTTGTATCATAGCCAAGTGATGATGCTGCCATTTTCATAACACTTTGTTCAATTTGATTTTCTGCAGTCTCATCATCTGCTACAACAATAAGGTTTGCACCTACTGCCCCTGCCCATAGACATACAATTTGTCCATGAATTAATCTGTTATCAATTCTTGCTAATAAAATATTATTATCTTTTGCCATTTTATCTCCTCCTTTTAATAATATTTACCATATATTTTTTTAGCTTCACTATCTAGATAGGCCTCTACTTCTTTTGCAGTTTTTAAAGTTAGTACTTTGTTTGCAATTTTCTCTGCTTCCTTACTATCTATCATTGATATTAGTTTCTTAACTTTTAATACCATACTAGCATTAACACTAAACTCATGAAGTCCTAAGCCAACAAGTAAGATAATTGCAAGTGGATCTGCAGCCATCTCACCACACATACCAACAAACTTATCTTTTTTACCACTAGCTGAATCTATAGTCTTTTTTATAAGTCTAATAACTCCTGGATTATAGAAACTATAAAGATTACTAACGGTTGGATTTAATCTATCAACTGCAACTGTATACTGAATTAAATCATTAGTACCAATACTAAAGAAGTCAACTTCATCTATTAAAATATCACTAATAACCGCTGCACTTGGAACTTCTATCATAATACCTACTTTAATATTTTTATTAAATGGTATATTCTTACTAGCTAGTTCTCTTTTCGCTTCATCAAGTATCTCATTAGCTTTATACACTTCTTCAAGTGATGATATCATTGGATACATTATCATGACATTACCATAATTGCTTGCTCTTAATATCGCTCTTAAACTTACTTTAAAGAACTCTTTATTATCTAAACAATATCTTATCGCTCTATATCCTAAGAAAGGATTTTGTTCTTCACCAATATCTATATAAGGACACTTCTTATCTCCGCCAATATCAAGAGTCCTAATAATTAATGGTTTACCATTAAGTTTTTCTGCAAATGTTTTATAGACATTAAATAAGTAATCTTCTTCAGGAGCAGTACTTCTATTTAAAAATAAGAATTCTGTTCTAAATAGACCTATTCCATCAGAATTTACTTCAAGTAATTTATCAAGTTCTGATAAGTCTCCTGCATTTGCAGTTATTTCTAAGCTTTTATTATCTTTAGTTAAAGACGGTTTATCTTTCATCTCTACTAATGATGCTTTAAGTAATTCTTCTTTTTTTATTTTCTCTTTAATAACATTAATATTAGTATCTGTTAGATTATTTTCAATAAAACCTTCATTACCATTTATATAGATTAACTCTCCATCTGTTAAAGTTTTACTAATCTCTTTTATACCAAATACAGAAGGAATTCCAAGAGTTGATGCAAGTATTGCCACATGACTTGTCTTACCACCTATTTCTGAGACTATTCCTTTAACATGACCTATGTTATTAGAAAGTAAAACTGATGGTGGAATTTCTTCTGATACTAAAATAGTATCTTCAGTTAAAGTACTTAAATCTACTTCTTTAATACCTAAAGCTTTTCTAATAAGTTTATTAGTAACATCTTCTATATCTTTACTTCGCATCTTTAAATAAGCATTATCAACTAATGATAACTCCTCAGCTTTTCTTTTCATTACTTTAGTAATAGCGGTTAATTTATCACATTTTTCTTTATCTATTACTTCTTCCATAGAAGTTATCAAAGATTTAGAATTTAAAAGAATCTTATAAAAATTACATAACTGTTTTATATCATCTGATACAGCATTAGCTTCTAACTCTTCATAGTCTTTAACAACACTATCTAAAACTTCTTTTAATTCTTCTTTTTCTTTTGTAAGTTCTTCTAAAGTTTCAAGTTTTTTTGTTTTTAACTCTGGTATTTTAGTATTTATTATATAGACTTTGCCTAAAGCTAGACCATTACCTACTTTATTACCTAAGTACTTCATCTACTCTTCACCTTTTTCAATATATTCACATATTGCATCTAGTGCTTTTTGTTCATCGCTTCCATCTACTTCAACAGTTAATTTATCCCCACAATTTATATTTCCCATCATAACTTCTAATATTTCTTTAGCATTGATACTACTGTCGTTATGAATAAGTTTAATATCAGAGTTAAATGTAAGAGCAAGTTCTACTAGATTACTACCTGGTCTTGCATGTAATCCTGATACACTTTTTACAACAACATCTTTTTTTACCATAATCTCACCAATCCTCCATCTTGTATCTTATAAAGTAATCATAGCATAGTTAAGTTTAATTTACAAATTATTTTAAACTTGTTAAGTAAAATTAAGTAAAGAAAAAACTCCTATACTATTATTTATTTTGATAAAAAAAGACTAACTTAAGTGAAGCTAGTCTATACAAAATTCATATTACCAACCATCATATCTGTTAATGTCTTACCAAAAAGTTCTAAAAAGTTAAGTTTATCTACATTCTCAGTTACTGTTAATATTTCTTCTTTAACTTTTTTATTATCACTATCTTTAACTATTATCTTACCAACTTCATCTCCTATTTTTAGAGGTAGGTTATTATTAGTTATTTTTATATCATAAGTGTATTTTTTAGTATCTGCACTTTTCTTTGATAGAATTGCTATATCGTTAAGTGGTACTAAACTAATCTTAGAACTAGTCGCTTTATCTAGGCTTATTTCTTTTACAATATCATCTGTTGTTTTTAGTATCTCTATTTTATAGTTATTAAATCCATAATCTAGTAAACTCATAGTCTCACTATTTCTAATCTGACTGTTCTCTTCCCCTAAAACAATAGCGATAAGTCTTAAATCATCTCTTTTAGCAGTCGCTGCTAAACAGTACTTAGCAGCATCTGTATGACCTGTTTTTAGTCCATCTGCTCCTTCATAAAATCTAACTAGTTTATTAGTATTTACTAACCAGAACTTATTATCAGTATCTTCTCTTAAGTAGTCTTCATAAACTCCCGAAAATTCTAATATTTTTTCATGTTTTAAAAGTTCTCTTGCAATTATTGCCATATCATAGGCACTTGAATAATGTCCTTCTTCATCTAATCCCGTACAGTTTTTAAAATGAGTATTTTTAAGTCCTAACTCTTTTACTTTCTTATTCATCATCTCTACAAACTCAACTTCAGTTCCAGCGATAAACTCAGCCATAGCGACTGTTGCATCATTAGCACTGGCCATAGATATACCTTTCATCATATCTTCAACAGTCATTTCTTCTCCTGTTGTTAAATATATCTGACTACCTCCCATACCTGAAGCATTCTCACTCGCTGTTACTATATCAATCCATTTAATTTTTCCTGCTTCAATATTTTCAAGTATTATAATCTGGGCAACCATCTTAGTCATAGATGCTACTGCAACTTGCTCATCTTTATTTTTTTCAAAGATTATTTCACCTGTAGTGGCATCCATTAAGATTCCCGATACAGCATTAGGTATAAGAGATGTATCAGTAGTATTATCACTGGTTGTATTTTCTTCAGTAATATTATTATTTTCAGTTGTATTATTATCTTCAACATTAGTATCTGTTGTACTATCTTCTTCTATATTAGTAGAATCTTCTCTATTTTCTGTAATATTTTCTTCTTTTATTTCTGTATTACTATTCGCTTCTTCTGCTTTAACAATACATGGTATTACAAGAATAGATAACATAATTAATAAAACTGTCTTTTTCATTAAATCAACTCCTAATAAAGGCTATGCTAACATTATTTAAATATGAATATTAAAATAATTAAAAGTATGATATTATGGTATTAATAAGTTTTAAATGTAATATGATTAAGTAAGGTGTTTATGTATGAAAAAGATTGTTATTGTTTTAAGTAGTATTATTGTTATTATCTTTATTATTCTTATGATTTTTTTATTTAATACTAATAGTAAAGATAAAGATATTAAAGATGTTAAAGAAAATGAAACAAAAGAAGAAACTACTAAGAAAGAAGATAATGAATTTAGTAAATTATCTTATTATAAAGAAGAAAATCTTGAAAGATATAAAGCTTATCAAACTAGTAATTCTGATCTTTCTATAGAAGATGTTGTTACAAGAGTTAACTTAAATTTAGATAAAGAACCTTATACTGATACTATTCCTTCTACTAATTTAAATACTAATTATTTACTTGTTAATAAGTTTAATTATTTAGATAGTAGTTATATTCCAGAAAATCTTGAACTACTAGATAATAGTTATTCTAAAAGTGGTATTTATTTAGTTAGTGAAGCGAAAGATAATATTGAAAGATTAATAAGTGATGCGAAAAATGATGGAATGAACATAAGAGTAGCTTCTGCTTATCGAACTTACTCTTATCAAGAAAATTTATATAATAATTATGTAAAAAATGATGGTGTAGAAATGGCCGATACATACTCTGCTAGACCAGGGTATTCTGAACATCAAACAGGACTTGTCGTTGACGTAACAAGAGCGCTTGATAACTTTAATAATTTTGAAAATACTGATGAATATAACTGGATGTTAGAAAATGCTACTAATTATGGTTTTATTTTAAGATATCCTAAAGATAAAGAAGATATTACTACTTATAGTTTTGAAGCTTGGCATTAT
>CALVIY010000013.1 GCA_944331955.1 uncultured Bacilli bacterium | reverse complement strand
TTCTTCAAACAAAGTTCGCCTTTGTTTGTTATCAATTTAATAATTTAAAAATGTAACATTTCTAAAAAATCTTAACAGTTTTGTGACATAATTAGATATTTTTCCATGTAAAAACCAAGATGGTTATCTTGGCTTTTAACGGAAGTTACAACATGAACCTTGATCGATATTGCAGCAAACATTTTCTTCGCAACAAGTATATCTAGGGCAATAAGTATGTTTAAAGATGTGATGATTAACTATTCTAGTATGAATTGGACAAACATGAGGTACTTGATGAACGAAGGTTCTATTTATTTGGCGTTCCTGTACTGGTTCCATTATTGGAGAGTTAGTATTCATCATTTGCAAATTTTGTCCCATTCCCATACTATTATTATTCATATTGATATCAATATTCATATCTTGATCAACAACATTATTATTGCCATCGATTGTAGAATTCATATCAATAGCTTGATTATTAAATAACATACACTTTCCTCCTCTAGTATTAAGATATTCTAGTAGGTAGAAAGTGTATAAATTATTAGCCTAAAATTACCTAAAACAGCCTAAAATGGCATTTTAAAGTTACCATTTTTCATTTGTTTCATCATTTTTTTCATACTTTCAAATTGAGTTAATAGTTTATTTACTTCTGATACTGATAACCCACAACCTTTAGCGATTCTTGTTTTACGTGATGCTTTAATAATAGATGGATTTCTTCTTTCTTCTTTAGTCATAGATAATATTATTGCTTCTATATGAGCCATCTGTTTAGGAGGGATATTTACATTAGTTAGTCCCATTTTTTTGGCACCTGGTATTAGTTTGATAATATTTTCAAGGGGTCCTAATTTCTTTATTTGTTTTAATGTTGATAAAAAGTCTTCAAGGTCAAACTTACCTTGTTGCATCCTCTTGGCAGTCTTTTCAGCTTCTTTTTCATCTATAGCAGCTTCTGCTTGTTCAACAAGGGATACGATATCTCCCATACCTAGTATTCGTCCTGCCATACGTTCTGGATCAAAAGAATCTAGACCATCTAATTTTTCACTTGTACCTATAAACTTAATTGGTACATTAGTTAAATGTCTAACAGATAAGGCAACACCACCTTTAGTATCTCCATCTAATTTAGTTAATATTACTCCTGTTAGTTTTAGCTTTTCATTAAAACCTGTAATAACATTAATAGCATCTTGTCCTATCATGGCATCTATTACAAGTAGAGTTTCCCCAGGAGAGGTTGCTTCGGTAATATTTTTTAATTCGTCCATTAAGTTTTCATCAATTTGCAAGCGTCCTGCAGTATCAATTAAAACATAGTCATAGCCATTTTCTTTAGCATAATTAACAGCATTTTTACTTATTTCAACAGGATTAGCTTTTCCTTCACTATAAACTTCTATATTAAGTTCTTTCCCTAGTTGTTTTAACTGGTCAATTGCCGCAGGTCTATAAACATCACAAGCGACCATTAGAGGCTTCTTACCTTTTTTCTTACGTAAGTAATTGGCAAGTTTTCCAATTGTTGTAGTTTTACCACTACCTTGTAGTCCTACTAACATAAGTATTGCAGGGTTTCCTGTAGTATTTAGGGGAGCGGCATCTCCTCCTAAAAGTTCTGTTAATTCATCTTTAACTATTTTAACGAATAAATCTCCAGGTCTAATACTAGTTCTAACTTCTTCTCCTAAAGCTTTTTCTTTAACATTATTAACAAATTCTTTAACTACTTTATAATTAACATCTGCTTCAAGTAGTGCTAGACGTATTTCTTTCATCATATCGCCAATATTATCTTCAGTTATTTTACCATAACCTTTTATTTTGTGTAGAGCATTTTGTAATCTATCTCCTAAGTTTTCAAACATCTTAACACTTCCTTTTCTTTAAATATTATAACTGATATATAGTAAAATGTAAAAAGAAAATGATTAAATATCACTTTCTTTATTTGTCATATTGTTAGCGAGTATAGTTAAATCATTAACTAAGGTATTATATTCATCTAAAAGACTATCATTTGCAAAGTTTATATTTGTATCAGTATATTCTATATAATTAGCATTAGTTTCTAAAAATGTTAATATTTCATCTACTTTATCTAGAAATTCATTGAATTTAGTAGAAAGGGTCTCCATTTCTTTTTTAGTTGCATTTAGTAATTCTAAATCTTTTTTTGTATACATAAGATCTAGATAAAACTCGTAATAATATTCACTATCACTAAGTTTATCTTTATCTATTAAGTTCTTAATAGTTTCTTCTTCACATAGACTACTAATATTTTCTAACTCTTTAGTTACTTTATTTTTAGTATTATTTATAAGTTCATGACTCTTTATGTAATTAGGACTATCATTTCTTAGACTATTAAGTGTTAGTATATTAGTTAATTCTTCATCATTTAAATGATTATTTATCGCTTTAATGCTATCTGATAGACTCTTATAATACTTTTTAACTGCTTCTTCTATATAGGCTCTATCTCCTGTTGTTTTTACTTCAATAGAAAAGTCATCGGTTGCGAAATCTTTGTTACTATAATTAACTATTTCTTGTTTTAATATGTCTTCTTCTTGTAATTCTTTAAAGGCCATAAAGAATATTAATCCTAAAAATATGAGAATTACTATTACAATACCAATAATAATCTTTTTAATACCTTTTTTCTTTTCCATAAAATTCTCCTTTATTTAATATTAATTTTCAGGTATCTCTAAATCTTTAATCTCTCCAAAATTAGAATAAGTAATAGTTATAGATGTTATTGTTGGCATTCCATTAAGATAAGTAGCATAACTAGATAAGTCATAGGTTATTTTAACTACTTCATTTTCTTCGTTTGCTTCTAAAACTATTTTATTAGGTATATCTGCAATATCAATGTTAGTATTATTAAGAATAGAATCTATAGTATTAGTAGTTATCTCATAATTATAAGATATATTACCTGTTTCATATTCTGTTTTAGAAATTAAAGTAGATCTTTCTAATATTTTTTCTATTGCTTTATCATCTGTAATATTATTAAAATGATATAAATCACTAGTTACTTCATATTTATCAGTAGTTTTTATTAAGCTAATATTATCATAGATAAAATAATTATAAAAGTTATTATTACTAGTCATTACTCCATCTATTTTATTATCACTTTTATCTCCTGTAAAATTAGTTATAACTCCATTAATGTTCTCTTCTCTTGTAAAGTGATAATTACTATTCTTTATTCCATCTAATTTATATTCAGTATTGACTTTATTATCACTAGTAGTATCAACTTCTTTATTTGGATTGTAATTAGTTCTTATTAAGGATATTAAAATAAAGAAAAAGATAAAATAAAAGGCAAAGAAAAGGATAGCTCTTCCTCTTTTTGTTTTATATAAGTCTTTTATAAACTCAATATATTTATTTTGTTTCTTTTTCTTTTCTTCTTTCACTTTAATACTACTCCTAACAATTCTTCTTTATCTACTCCATTTAAATAGTCTTTCGCTAAACATCTTTTTTTACCTTCTAAGGCGATATCTGTTAGTACTACTTCAGAGTTACCTGCTACTACTCTAATACCATCTTTTTCGAATCCTACAATAGTTCCTGGGATAGTATTAGCATAATATCTATCTGTTAATCTTACATCATATACTTTTAATCTTTTTCCATTTAAAGTGGTGTAAGCACCTGGGGTTGGATTTAGGGCTCTAACTTTATTATCTACTTCAGTATTAGTCTTAGTAAAGTCTATTTTTTCTTCTTCTTTAGTAATGTTATAACCATAGGTAACTTCAGATTCATCTTGTTTAAGAGGATTGATATTACCACTAATTATATTAGGAAGTGTTTCTAATAATAAATCTTTACCCATTTCACTTAATCTATCATGAAGGGACTTTAAAGTATCATCTTTTGTGATAGTAGTTTCCCTCTGGCTGATAATATCTCCTGCATCCATTTTAATGTCCATATACATAATAGTTATACCAGTCTTATCATAACCATCCATAATAGCATGATGAATAGGTGCTCCTCCTCTTAATTTAGGTAGTAGTGAAGCATGAACATTAATACATTTATATTTAGGATAGTCTAGTAATTCTTTAGGTAGTATTTGGCCATAAGCACATGTTATGATCATATCTGGTTCATACTTTAAGACTTCATCTATCTCATTTCTTATTTTTACTGGTTGTAATACTGGTATATTATATAAAGCACTCGCTTTTTTTATTGGAGATGGTGTTAATACTTGTTTTCTACCAACTCTTTTATCTGGTTGGGTAACGACTGCTACAACGTTGTAGTTTTCATCTTCAGCTAGGGCATTAAAAATGGGAACGGCAAAATCAGGTGTACCCATAAATACAATTTTTATATCTTTCATGTTAACCTCCTATTACTTTCAAGATAATTCCTAGAGTTAAAGCTAGTGTTCCTAATATTAAAGTTATTAAGGCAACGACATTAGCTTTTCCACTACTATAGGCATATTTAAATAAATTTACTTCTTCTTTTTTCTCTTCTTGTTCTAAAGAAGAGAAAGTTGGCTTTTTATTTTCTAAACTTGAGAATTCATTGTTTCTTATTTCTTTATAACTTGGCATTGTTATTACTGTTAAATCAAGTGAATTAATATCACTATATCTTCTAATAACAGGATATCTACTATCAGTTATTTTAGATACTAAAAGAGTTAAATCTGTAGTTTCTACACTTTCAAGAATCTCATTAATATTAGGTAGATAATCTTTAGCTAGTTCACTTCTTTCAATAAAAGCGATACATGGCTTTGATTCTTTTAAATTTAAACTGTGCCATCTTTTATCGAATACTTTTAAGACTGTAGTTTCTTCTTTAGTGGTCATATTGACATGTTTACATAAAGATAGTAGATTGCTTTTACATTTATTATAATCTTTTTCATAGAAAGCATTTTTGTCATAATCTTTAATGTAATTATAATATTTACTAAGTGAAGTTAATTCTGCCATATACTCTGGACTTCTAAAGGCATAGTAATAGGCCATTGCAGGAGAATCTGTTATATATATCGCTCTACTTTTTTCTTTTAAGTCTCTTGATATGATATTCTTATAATTATGATTAGCGAAAATATACTCTACTTTTTTTAAATCATTTATTTCTTTTATATCAATATCCCCAGTTAAGCCATCTTCTTCTGTTTTTTCTTTAAAGATGGAAGGAAAACTATGGAAGCAGTAACCATTAACGATATATTTATCATAAATATATTTAAGTATTAATTTTTTATTTTCTACAGACATTACTTCAATATTTAATTTTTCTTTAACTAGTTCTATTAATAGACTATTACATTTAATAATTAAATCTTGATGATCAAGATAACTTTTAGTAATAGGTTCCAATTTACTTAGAAAATAGTTATGATATGTTTCATCATTAATTATAATTTGATATTTAATTACTAAGTCCATTACTATTAATAGTGAATACTGATTATAACTATATTCTTCACCATTTATAGAAACATTAGATACTTTATTTTTAGTTAGTTCATTTGTTAAGACATTGTGAAGGATTGCTAATAGTTGTTCTTTTTTTAATAATGATTTAAAATTCATAACTATCAACCCTTTCTTCTATTATGATTATACCACAAGAAAAAGTACTTTTACAATAAAGTACTTTACTTTTATACATAGGTAAATTCTTTTACTCCACTACTTTCAAAGATATCAGTAGAATTAGGTATTGTCCATCTACTTCGTGTTACTAATATTTCTGTTAGATTAGTAGTGTTTTTTAATAAATTTTCATATTCTGTAACTTTTGATGTATCAAAACTGCGTAAATCTAAAACCTCTAAATTATAACAATAACTAAACATATTATACAAACTTGTTATCTTTGAGGTATTAAAACTACTTATGTTTAAATCTGTTAATTCATAACAACACCAAAACATTGCTTGCATATTTACTACATTTGAAGTATCGAAATGAGATAAATCTAATTCTGTAATTTTAGTGAGATTAGCAAACATCATTGACATACTTTCAACATTAAATGTGTTAAAACTACTTCCAAATATTATTTCAGACAAAGCTTCATTTTTACTTAATCCTCCAAACATATAGTTCATTTTTTCTGTTAAACTTGTATCTAAATATGTTAAATCGATAGTATCACATTTTGAAAAGGAATTAAAATATAAACTCATATCATAATTTGCAATTATTTTACCTTCTCCTCCTAAAGTTAGTTTATAGGTTCCTGATCCTGTTCCATCATCTTCTACGTATGCTATTACATTACCATTTTGTTTTTCTGAGATATCCCAACTTTCTGTAGCACTTTCTGGTATAATTGTATCTCCTTTAGTTACTATACTTGTTATCTTACTTTTATATTCATTAGCATGAAAGTCTTCATGTCCTGCTGTTCTCATCATTCTGTCTTCCATAGATAACCCTGCTTTTCCATATACATTTACTTGTACTGCAAAACTTAATCCTCCTCCATCTCCTTGAGGATTATATTCCTCACGGACATACATTCTTAATCTATAATTATTACTTTCACTACTATTCATACTACTTGTATATAAACTCATCTCTCCTGCAGGGCGACCTGTAAATGTATTAGATGTTGATTCTTCATTATATGTCTTTGGTGTCATTAATTGTTCCTCACCATCATCTGTTAATTTAGTTAAATATAATTTTATATTAGAGCCATCTATTGTGCCTTCTCCTACTTCTTTAGCACTTATTTCATAGTTGATATTTACTTCTCCTGTTATCTCACTACTAACTGTAAAGTCAAAGTATTCTCCATCTTTTAATCTTGCTATTCCTGTTTCATCAGTTGTTGGTAGTGCATTACCTATACTTATGGTATTATCACTTTCTTCATAAGTCATAGTTATTGATCCTGTTGTAATCTTGTTAGGTGTATTACCTTGTTGACTAAAACTAAAGGCTGCATAACTTACTCCTATTATTGCTATTAACATAACTACTAATATTGCAATTATTATAATATTTTCTTTCTTCTTCATTTTCATTTTTTCTTACTCCTCCACTATTTTTTTCTGACACTAAAAAGAACAGAATATAATTATCCTGCTCTTATGTCATAATGAAAGAAAGTAATTTTGTTACTTATTTTACTACTAAACTGCCCCCCCCAAGTAACATATTGTAAACGGGAACTAGTGTTTCTTTCCATCATAATTACTACCTTCTTTCTTATTTTTGTTAACTTAATAATATCATAATTATTATTAGATATGCAACTAGTTTAATTTAATATTTTTATATATATGTAACACTACTAACTCCACTATTTCTAAACATGTATCTAATATCTGTATTATTATTTATTATCCATTTTGTCTTGTCTGCTAAAACTTCTCTTAAATTAGTTGTTTTAGAAAACATAGAAATCATATTTGTCACCTTTGAAGTATTGAAACTGCTTAAATTAAGTGAAGTTAAACTACTACAGTTAGAAAACATATAAGACATATCTATTACATTTGAAGTATCAAAATTACTTAAATCTAGTTCTGTCAAACTACTACAGTAAATAAATATTTGGCTCATATCTATTACGTTCGAGGTATCAAAATTGCTTACATCCAATTCTGTTAAATTGCTACATCCAGCAAACATATAGCTCATATTATTAACTATACTAGTATCTAAATAACTTAAATCAATAGTTTTTAAATTTGAAAATGATGAAAAATACACTGACATGTTAGGGTTTGCTATTATCTTACCATTACCTCCTATTGTTAATTTATATGTACCACTACCTGTTCCATCATCTTCTATATATGCTACTACACTACCATCATCTGCTACGGACATATCCCAACTTTCTATTACTCCTTCAGGTATTGTTGTATTATCTTTTGTTACTATACTAGTTATGTTCTTTTTATATTCATCAGCATGAAAATCAGTTTGAGCTAAGTTAGCGTTATAAGACTTTAATACAGGTCCTATCATTGCCTCATTTTTTCCATAGACATTTACTTTAACTGCAAAGCTTAATCCTCCTCCATCTCCTTGAGGATTATATTCTTCTGCCACATACATTCTTAATCTATATTTTGTTGTAACTTCTCCTTGTGATGATGCTGTACCAGTTAATAAGCTCATCTCTCCTGCAGGACGACCTGTTATACTATTTGCCATTACTTCTTCTTTATAGGTTGGTACTGTTCCAACAACAGAACTGCTATAAACTTTTACACCTTTTGTTGCACTTGTCTCAGTTCCATCTTCATTTACTATACTTAAATATAACTTGATATTAGATCCATCTATTGTTCCTTCTCCTACTTCTTTGGCACTTATCTCATAATTTACATAACTATTTCCCTTAATATCAGTTGTAACTTCAAAATCAAAGTATTCTCCATCCTTTAGTCTTCTTACTCCTGTATTATCTGTTGTTGGTAGAGCATTACCTAGATTTATAGTATTATCACTTTCAGTATAGCTCATCGTAATATAACCTGTTGTAATCTTGTTTGGAACACTACCTGCTTGACTAAAGTTAAACGCAGCATAACTTACTCCTATTATTGCTATTAACATAACTACTAATATCACTATTATTACAATATTTTCTTTCTTCTTCATTTTCATTTTTTTACTCCTCCCATTATTTACTGACATTAAAAAGAACAGAATATAATTATCCTGCTCTTATGTCATAATGAAAGAAAGTAATTTTATTACTTATTTTACTATTAAACTGCCCCCCCCCAGGTAACTACTTGTAAACGGGTGTTGGTGTTTCTTTTCATAATTTTCTTACCTTCTTTCTAATTATTATAAAGTTTCTGGTGTATTACTTTCTATATTTATTTCTGGAATAGGTGTAACTATATCATTTTGATTATTCATAGTATTATTATCATTATTTACATTACCAATTCCAAAGTTAAAACTTGAATTGTTTATTGGTTCATCATTTCTAACTGAAGATGTTGTTGCCTCATTACTTATTAATGGTTGTATTGTAGAACTTGGTTCATTATTAACAACTGGTGCTTGATTAAAGCTTCTATTAACATTTACTTCAGGTATTCCTGTTTGACTAATGTCCGGTATACTATTATTTTGTGGCATACTATTCATATTTTGATTACTTACTGGTTGAATAGGTGCTTGTTCTTGTTTTACATAACCACCTGCTCCATGTCCATCCCAAATTCTAACAACATCACAGTTACCACTCATAGGCATTGGATTAGGCATCTTTAATTTAACTATTAATGGAATCTTAAAGGCACTACCAAAGGCAAGACAAGTACCTGATTGTAAACTCTTTTGTTTTTCTACTATTTCATCTGAAATATTAGGTACCATCTTCTTAATATAATCAACATCTGTTGGATGGTTCATTTTAAATATTAAGAAGTTAGAACATTGTGATATAACTGTATCTGACATTTCAACTGGTCTTTGTGTAATTAATCCTAAAATAAGTCCATATTTACGTCCTTCTTTTGCGATACGTTCAAAGATATTATATCCTATTAAGAATCTATCTCTATCGTTTTGAATATATCTATGAGCTTCTTCTACAAAGATATGGAAAGGAATACTTGCTCTAGCTTTTAATCCTTTAGTAAATTCAAATAAAAGTCTTGAATATATTTTTGTTATAACTTTGGCAAAATCATCATCTACATCATCTAAATTAATATTAACTAATTGATATTTTTTACCATTACTAATCATTAAATCTGATAAATAGTTTTCAAGTGATATGTACATTCCTTTTTCCCATTTAAAGAAATTAGAATTACTTGAAGTAATTAGAGAATGTAATCTAACTTTTAAGGTAACTGAATCACCATATGTATTTTCATTACGTAACCATCCTTCACTAATTAAAGTAAAGTTTAATGCTTTCTCTAAGTCTTCTAGAGTATAATAACATTTTTTACTTGGTTCAAAATTATCATATTCATCATTTATAAAGCTTGAAACATATTCTGTTAGTAAAACACTTTCTGTGAATTGTCCATGAGAATCGATTAAGAAACATTCTCTAAATTTTCTAACATATCCTATTCCTTGAACTGGTGCTTCTAAATTAAATTCATCTGTTGAACAACTATTAAGGATTGAAAATACTTCATTTCTTTTATTAGGTGCTGTAGCATTAGTATATAATATTGTCATAATTGCTTTAGCGATTAGGTGGTTTTTATACTTTTTAGCATCTACTCCTGTAGTTGCAAAAATACGTGCTAATTTTAACATTCTTTCAATTATTGGTAATTGTGAATGTTCTGTTGCTTGTAAAAGTATAGTTAAATCATCTTCATTTAGTAAGAAAACTGGTAAACGTAAAGGTTCTCCTTTTCCTTCTGTTTCATTTGTTGTAATAAAACGATAATTATAATTAGGATTTATTCTATTTAAATCTTTAAAGGCATTGTAATACTCACCTGATGAATCAAATAATAAGATGTTTGATTTATATGGGAATAATCTTTCATCTTCAAACATGTTTTGCATGATTCTAGAAATACCACAACTTTTACCACTACCACTGTTACCAAAGATAGCGAAGTGATTACTAAAGAAATTATTAACATCTAAATATACTGGAAAATCATTATAGAATGGGCTAACTCCAAATGGCATATTTCCTGTTTTATCTTCTCCTACTATCATAGGTATTTCTTCTTGCTTAATTACTCTTATTTTAGCATCAAGGGAAGGTTTTCTTAAAACTCCTCCTACTAGACGTCCATTGGTTATTTCTCCTAAGAATCTTGCTTTTACAACACCATCTTGTAAGTCATCTACTTCACCTAATACTGTTTTATCTTTATCTTCAAAGATTAAATGCAAGTTCATTAAGTTAATTGCAACTTCTTCTCCTTCTTTTAATTTAACATTTGCACCCTGATCACTAATGTAGATTATTTTATCAAACATAAACAACTCTCCTTTATTGTATAATTTGATTATACCTTTAAATAGAAAAAGTGACAAGAGTTATAATGAAATTACTTCTTGTAATTTACGTTTTATCTCTTCGTCACTTATACTTTTTACAATATTTTCTAACATTTCATTTTTTTTAGCTAATCTTAAATTATCTTCATAATTTTCTAATCTTTTTATCGTTTCTTTTAATTGTTTATGGATAGCATTTCTACTGATATTATGTCTAGTTGCAAGTTCACTTAATGATAAGTTATTAAAATAGTATTCTTCAAAATATATTTTTTGTTTATCAGTTAATAGGTTACCATAAATATCATAGAGCATTGTATAGTATACTAATTCTTCCATTTCATAGTCCTAATAATTTTAATATGGCTAGTATGATTGAACCTAATCCTATTATTACATAAAGGATTGTTAAGTTTCTTCTTTTATAAATTAGAAAATTATTTATTCCCATAATTAAAAGGGTAATACCTAAAAATATTTCAAAGATATATAAAAGGTCTGTTTTAAAGATAGTTACAATACCAAAGATAATTAGACCAATTGTTAAAAAGAATTGTAATCCTATTAATATTTTTAAATAACTAAAACTTTTTTCTTGCCTGTTTTTAGCTTTTGGATTTAGACTTGTTACACTCTTACTCATTTTCTTCCTCCATGAAGTCTTTAAATAGACTATAAATATATTTTTCGATATCAAACTCTTGTAGATCTTTGGCTGTTTCTCCTAGTCCTATATATTTAACTGGTAAGTTTACTTCTTCTTTAATTGCTAGGACTATTCCACCTTTAGCAGTTCCATCTAGTTTGGTTAGGATTATTCCTGTAAGATCTGTTATTTCTTTAAATGATTTTGCTTGAGATATACCATTTTGACCTGTTGTAGCATCTATTACTAGAAGAGTTTCATCAGGTGATCTATCTATTATCTTTTTAATAACTCTATTTATTTTTTCAAGTTCCATCATTAAGTTAGTTTTGTTTTGAAGTCTTCCTGCTGTATCGATTAGGACTGTATCAATATCATTTTCAATAGCATATTCTAATCCTTCATAAATAACACTTGCGGGATCTACTCCTTCTTTTTTACCATAGAAATCTACATCTAGTCTATCAGCCCACTCGTTTAGTTGTTTAGTAGCACCTGCTCTAAAGGTATCTCCTGCTATTAAAAGAACTTTTTTATTCTTTTCTTTTTCTTTTAGGGCAAGTTTAGCGATAGTTGTAGTCTTACCTACTCCATTAACTCCTACGAATAAATAGACTGTTGGCTTCTTATCACTTTCTTTTAAATTAGTAGATAAAACTTCTCCACTTACATAAATAATAAATAATTCATCTACTATTACTTCTTTTAAAAAGTTAGGATCTGTTATTTTTTCATCTTTTACTCTTTTTCTTAATTTATCCATAAAACTCATAACAGTATTAACACCAATATCAGCATTAATTAGAATTTCTTCTAACTCTTCAAAATATTCTTCATTAACTTTACTATAACGTTTAGTTAAATCTGAAAGCCTTGATGAAAAGGTATTTCTACTTTTGGTAAGGCCTTTGTCATAGACTTCTAAACTTTCTTTTTCTTCTTCCCGTTCGTTTTCTTCTTTTTTTATAAATTTATCTTTTAATTTACTAAAAAAACTCATATTAATCACCATCCACCCTTATTTTACCATAGGTTTAATCAGAAAGTAAATTAGATAGTACTGAGTTATAGCCATTTTCCTTTTCTATAACAACATTATTTCTTTCATTAATAGTAACTATTTTTCTAGGTTCATCTAATAAATCAGACATTTTAACTCCTAGAAAGTCTGCGATGGTTTTAATGTTACTAAGTCTTTCTCCTTTTCCTCTTACTAAATCTAAGAGAGTTGTATAAGGTATATGTGTCTCTTTTGATAGTTGAAGATAACTTGGAATACCATTTAATCTCATTAGTTCATTTAATACTTGTATATTCATAAATAACCTCCAGTTACTCATATTATATATTTTATTTTTAAAAAAACAAGCTTTCGGAAGCAGTTTACGAAAACTCGTAAATCGATTAGTAGCGAATCTTAAATAGTTACATATAATACTTTGAACTGAAAGGAGGATTTTAGTTTGAAAAAAACAATTGTTTATATCGTTGTTATTTTAGTTATTTTTGCTTTAGCTTGTGCTGTGTTATTTAACTTTAATAAGAAGGATGATGCTGGTAAGGATTTAGAGACTGTAAGACTTGCTGAGGTTGCTCATTCTATTTTCTATGCACCTATGTATGTAGCGATTGAAGAAGGTTATTTTGAGGAAGTAGGAATTGATATTGAACTTAGTCTTGCAAATGGTGCTGATAAAGTAAGTGCTGCTGTTTTATCTGGGGATGCTGATATTGGTTTTGCAGGAAGTGAAGCGACTATTTATGTGTATAATGGTGGTGAGAAAGATTATCTTAAGACTTTCGCTAGATTAACTCAAAAAGATGGTTCATTTATTGTAGCAAGAGAAGATATTAAAGATTTTACACTTGATGATTTAGTTGGTAAGACTATTATTGGTGGTAGAGCTGGGGGTATGCCTGAGATGACTCTTGAGTGGGCTTTAACAGATGCTGGAATTGATCCTAAGAAGGATGTTAATATTGATACTTCTGTAGCTTTCTCTGCTATGAGTAGTGCTTTCATTGGAGGGACTGGTGACTTTGTCGCTTTGTTTGAACCTAATGCTTTAGAGTTAGAAAAAGAAGGTTATGGTTATGTTGTTGCAAGTTTAGGTGAACTTGGTGGAGTTGTTCCTTATACTGCTTTCTTTGCTAGAGATAGTTATTTAAATGAGAATAAAGAACTAATCGATAACTTTGATAAAGCGATTCAAAAGGGAATTGACTTTGTTTATAATAGTTCTGATGAGAAGGTAGCAGAAGCGATAATAGATCAATTTCCTGATACATCAATTGATGATTTAACAAAGATTGTAGAGCGTTATAGATCTATTGATGCTTGGCCTGATAATACAGAGTTTACCGAAGAAGAATTTGACCACTTACAAGATATTATGATTAATGCGAAAGAATTAGATAGTAAAGTTCCATTTAGTGACTTGATGTATGAAAAATAATATTTTAGAAATTACACATTTATCTAAAAATTATCAAGATAAAAGTGGTGAAATAGAAGCGATTAAAGATATCAATCTAAAAGTGAATGAGGGAGAGTTTATTGTAATAGTAGGACCAAGTGGATGTGGTAAAAGTACACTGTTATCAATACTTGCTAATTTAGAGACAAAAAGTAGTGGTGATATAAAGTTTTCTAAAGATGATATAAAGCTTGGTTATATGCTTCAAAAAGATAGTTTATTTCCTTGGCTTAATATTTTAGATAACTGTCTTTTGGGTCTTAAATTAAAAGGTAAAGTAAGTATAGAGGATAAATCTTATGTCTTAAAGCTCCTTAATACTTATGGATTAAGTGAGTTTATTGATAAGTTTCCTAGAAGTTTATCTGGTGGTATGAGACAAAGAGTTGGTTGAATGTTGTTAAGACACAAAAAAATACTCTAGATTTTAGAGTATTTTCACATTTAATTAGTAATTAATAATAACTTTATTATTTAGAAAATTGTTTTGTTTTTTCATATTTAGGAAGCATACCATACAGCAATTTGGCTATTTCTACATTGTCAAAATGTTCAACAAATAATTCTTTATAATTATGTCTTTCAGAAAAATAATCACTATTAATACTATCATCACTAATTTCAGTAAGACTGATATTGGGATATTGTTTCTTTAAAGCAGTATAGAAGCTTAATCGTTGATCATTTAAAGACATATTATTTTCTAATATATGTTCTTCAAAATTTATATCTTTGTCTGAAGGTACTTCACTATAACCCAAAAACTCTATTTCTGGATAATCTTTTGCTTCAAATTTTGAAATAGTAAAGTCATCCGTTATTTCATCATTAATGTATGAAATTAACCTTTTCATACGTATTACTTCCTTATAATCTTTAGTAAAGACATTTTTAATATCTTCATAAAATGCTTCATGTTCAATTCCATCTTCTGTAACCCAGATATAACTTATTATTAATGAAGGATCATATGGCATAATTTTTAATTCTGTTCCAGACTCATTACGAGACAGAGTAGCGTAAATTAAACGACCAAAATGATTTTTTATAATTAAACCTTTACCTGAATTATGCTTAAATAAATAATTTATGATTTCTCTTTGTTGTCTATATTCTAAATCCCAAAATCCATCTTTTAATATCTGTTTGTATTGTATTTTCTTTGTCATACCTATATTAGCATTAGCAACTGCTTCTCTATAAACAGATTGATTATTTGCAAAAGCTTGTTTATGAGCAATATATCTTACATTTACTCTTTCATTAAACATTTTATCATTCCCCCTCTTAAAATAAATACTTATATTTTATTTCATTATTTTAATATATTCTTTCTCATTAAGAGAATCTTCTATATCATTAATTTCTTCTTCATTGACTACTTCTGTTTCATCAAGTAATCCATAATCTTCAACTGTGGATAATGCTAAATCAACATCACCAATAGTTCCATCAATTACGTTTTGTGATTCACTACCTGCACCTGTTTGTTTATAGGCAACAAGTTCTCCCTCATAGTAAATGGCTCTACTAGATAAGGTATCACCTTTATTAATTAATTTATATTCTGCAGGAAGTAACCTAATCCTTATGTCGTCTAGGTCCCTTTTAGCAGTCATTGAATAATCAATAACAACATATTTAGACCATCCTGTACTTATTTCCTTTCTATCAATGCTCATATTGAAACCATTAATCCAAGTAACATCACCATATAAACTATAACAATCAGGTTTTATCATTACCATATTTTTTCTAAAGAATCCTAGAGATTTATTAGAAAAATCATATATTTCTTCATTTTGTACTTTTGCTAAAGATAAAGGCTCAAAATCACCAAAACTATAATTTTCACTTTCAAACCCTCTCTCATCAATTACATATGAATATAATTCTGGTGTTTCAGAGTCATTAGTCATTACCTCATAACCGATTTCTTCCTCTTTTGTTTCTTTACTACATCCAGTACTTACAATAGCAAGAGATGTTGCTAAAGATAACATAGCAATTCCTTTCTTTAGTCCTTTAAATTTTTCCTTATTAATTTTTAAGTTTAACATTCTTTTATACCCCCTTCTTTTCGAATGTGGCTTAATTATAACATAAAAGTCACAAAATGTCAAATATTATTTATTTGTGA
Organism: uncultured Bacilli bacterium; assembly: GCA_944331955.1. Classification (GTDB taxonomy): domain Bacteria; phylum Bacillota_I; class Bacilli_A; order RF39; family UBA660; genus Onthousia. The sequence continues at coordinate 15,411 of CALVIY010000013.1, read as the reverse complement.
CGGAGTCTAATATTATTTATTTGTTTTATTTTTTATTTATATTCTTCAAAGATATCTATATCTCTGTTACCAAAAACTCTTGTATATTCATCTTTACAGTTTTCTTTATACCAAGATACTTTATAATATATTTTTTCTTTAACTTTATTTATATTAATATTAGAGTTCTTTTCAATAGCAAGTAAGATAGGTATAATATCATTGCCACAGATACAAATATCATAATTAACAATACGTTCTCTTCCATATGATGTTTTATCTTTCTTTAGTTTTTCTTTATATGATATATATAAATAATCATCTTTAAATATATGGTTTTCTAAAAAATATGTATAGTCTATATCAACAACTCCACTAGTTTTTAGATAGCCTGTGATATACTGTATAACTCTACTATTAAATTCAATATAATCTTCAGGTAAGTCTTCCTTTGCTATTTTAGTTTTATACCTACCTTTAGAATAAAGATACTTTGCATTAGTATCAACTGGTCTTCTATAACTTCTGTCATATTTACCTTTGGTATAAAGAAACGAATTTAATCTTTTCATATCTGTTACCTCCTTGTTTGATACAATAGTATCACCAGAGTAACTTGATGTCAAATATTTTTATTTTGTGTTATGGAGAATACAAAAATACTGAAAGGTCTAATTTTGTTTTATGTAAAATAAAAAGAAATAGACTAAAATCTACTTCTGTGTTGCTATATTTTCATTTTACTTAGTCTTAAAGAATTTATAACTACAGTTAAACTACTTATAGTCATAGCAATACTTGCAAACATAGGGCTCATACTTATTCCGTAGTTTTCAAATAACCCAATTGCGATAGGTATCATAAGTAAGTTATAAAAGAAAGCCCAGAATAAGTTCTCTTTAATGATAAGATAAGCCTTTTTACTTATTTTAATAAGGTCTAAAATATTAGAAATATCGTTATTCATAAGGATGACATCAGCTGAATCCATAGCAACATCTGTTCCATCATTAACACTTATACCAATAGTGGCATTTACTAAAGCAGGGGCATCATTTATTCCATCTCCTACCATTATTACTTTTTTACTTTTGTTAGTTAGGTCTTTAATAACTGAGGCTTTTTTCTTTGGTAAGACATTAGATATTACTTTAGTTATACCTAACTCTTTTGCAATTATCTCTGCAGTTACTTCATTATCTCCTGTTAACATAATTACTTCTATATTATTATCATTAAACCTAGTTATAACATCTTTTATATTAGATCTAACTATATCTTTAACACCTATTAGACCAATAACAATACCTTCTTCTATTACATAGATAATACTACAGCCATTATTTATTAAATTATTATAGTCTTCTTTATGATTATCTTTTATTTTTAAATCTTTTAATAAAGTGTTATTTCCTAAATAATAAACTTTGTTATTAATACTTGCTTTTATTCCTTTACCGTTTATTGTTTTAAAATCAGTTACAACTAACTTCTTTTTAACTTTAAAAGCAGTACTTATAGGATGAGAAGAACTCTTTTCTATATTAGATACAATATTAATTAAATCATTATCTTTATAATTAGAATAATTATATGTCTTATAGATATTTAAAGTTCCATTTGTAAGGGTTCCTGTTTTATCAAAGACAATAGTATCAATATCTTTCGCTTTCTCTAAGACTTCACTATTTCTTAAAAATAATCCTTTCTTAGCACAAAGTCCATTACTTACAACTACAACAAGTGGTACGGCAAGTCCTAAGGCACAAGGACAAGCGACTACTAAGACTGTTACCATATGAATTAGTGATTCTTCTAAAGGTAGTCCTATAAGCATTTGGATTATAAATGTTAGAAAAGCGATTAATAAGATAACAGGAACGAAGATACCACTTACTTTATCGGCAAGACGCTGTATTTTGGTTTTGGTATTAGTGGATTCTACTACTAGTTTAACTATTTCAGAGATGGTAGAATCTTTCCCTATTTTCTTGGCAGTATATTCAATAATGCCATCATAACTAATAGATCCGGCGATGATATTAGAACCTTTTTCTTTTAGTACTGGAGCACTTTCTCCTGTAATAAAGCTTTCATTAACATAGGTTTTACCTTTAGTAACAGTACCATCAACAGCGATTTTCTCTCCAGCTTTACAAATTAATGTATCGCCTACTTCTACTTCATCGATAGTTACTTTTAACTCTTTATCATTCTTTTTAACTACAGCATAACTTGGAGTTATTTGGACTAGTTTTCTAATAGCATCTTTAGTCTTATCTTTACTTGAATCTTCAACAACACGCCCTAGTTTAATAAAATAGATAACCATACAAGTAGATTCAAAATATAGATTATGAAGTAAAGTGTTATTTCCCCCTAATATATTTATATAATTGTAAAGACTATATAGAAAACTAAAGATAACACTAAACATTACTAGTGTATCCATGTTAGGCATCTTATGAAGTAAATTCTTTATACCACTTTTAATAATATCTAGTCCATAAATTAAATAAATTAAAGTAATTATCAACATAGTTGTGGATAAAATAAGAGGGTAATTGTGATTAAGATAAGGAATACTTGGTAAGTTTAACATATTTCCCATAGAGATATACATCATAAAGATAATTAATAATCCTAAGATAATTAATTTTATCTTATCATTTTTATTAGTAACTTTATCTTCTATTCCTTTGAACTCTCCTAAACTAGTAAAGCCTGCTTCTTTAATAAATCTTTCTATATCTTTAACTGTTATATTTTGATAGGTAATGGTAGCGATAGATAAGACTAAATTAACAGTTGCACTAGCAATACCTTCTTGTTTATTTAGATATTTTTCTAGTCCTGATGAACAGGCACTACAAGTCATTCCACCTATTTTTAAAACTATTTTTTTCATAATTAATCCTCTTTTACTCTTAGTATTCTTAAAGCATTAATAATAGCGATAACTGAGACACCAACATCGGCAAAGACTGCTGCCCACATTGTTGTTGCTCCTATGGAACTTAGTAATAATACAAGTATTTTAACTGTAATAGCGAATACAATATTCTCTTTTACTATTTGCATTGTCTTTTTACTTATTTTAATGGCATTTGCAAGTTTAGATGGTTCATCTGTCATAATTACGATATCTGCTGCTTCTATTGCCGCATCACTTCCAAGTCCTCCCATCGCTACTCCTATATCTGATAGGGCAAGAACAGGAGCATCATTAATACCATCACCAATAAAAACTAGTTTACCAGTTTCGCTTTTTTCTTGCATTAAAGATTCTACTTTTTTAACTTTATCTTGAGGTAGTAGTTCAGCATAATATTTATCTAGTCTTAATTTTTTTGAGACATTTTTACTAATTTCTTCTCTATCTCCTGTTAACATTACTATTTTCTTAACATTATTTCTTCTAAATTCTTTAACTGCTTTATAAGCATCATCTTTAATTTTATCAGAGATAATAATAGAACCTGCATATTTCTTATCAATAGCGATATAAATAATAGTTCCAATGTCATTACTCTTTTTATAGTCAATATTATATTCTTCCATTAACTTTTCATTACCTACTAGAACTTCTTTAGACTCTACTTTAGCGATTATCCCTTTACCTTTAAGTTCTTTTGTTTTCGTAACTTGCTTTTCATTTATAGCTTTACCATAAGCTTCTTTAATAGATAAGGCGATAGGATGATTAGAGTAATTTTCTGCATAACTTGTATATTTTAATAAATCTTCTTTAGTATAACCTACAGCATTAACTTTTTGGACTTTAAAGATTCCTTCTGTTAAAGTTCCTGTTTTATCACATACAACTATTTCCGTGTTGGCAAGGGCTTCTAGATAGTTACTACCCTTTACTAAGACACCTATTTTAGATGAGGCACCAATTCCTCCAAAAAAACTTAGAGGAATTGATATTACTAAAGCACAAGGACAAGAGACAACTAAGAATGATAAGGCTCTATATATCCAAGTTTTAAAGTTAGTATCTGTTAATAATGGTGGGATTAATGCTAGAAGGATAGCGATTATTACAACTATAGGAGTGTAGTATTTAGCAAATTTACTGATAAAGTTTTCTGATTTAGATTTTCTACTACTAGCATTTTCTACTAAGTCTAAGATTTTACTAACAGTAGATTCACCAAACTCTTTAGTTACTTTAACTTTTAGTATTCCTTCATTATTAATACATCCACTTAATACTTCATCATTAACAGTTACACTTTTTAGCATAGATTCTCCTGTTAGAGCAAGAGTATTAAGAAAAGAATTACCTTCTACTACGATACCATCTAAAGGTATTTTTTCTCCTGGCTTTATTAAGATAATATCACCTATATTAACATCATTGGGATTTATCTTTTCTATTTCTTCATTACGGTATACGTTGGCATAATCTGGTCTTATATCCATTAATTCTGAAACTGATTTTCTTGATTTATCAACTGCATAACTCTGGAATAATTCTCCTACTTGGTAAAATAGCATAACTGCAACTGCTTCAGGAAACTCACCTATAAAAAAGGCTCCTATAGTTGCAATAGTCATTAAAAAGTTTTCATCAAAGACTTTTCCTCTTGTGATGTTTCTTAAAGCTTTTAAGATGATATCATAACCAACTATTAGGTAGGAGATAATAAATAGAATGTTATTGATGATAACATTATCTAGTTTAAGGATAAATGCTAGTATTAGTAAAATAAAAGATATTATAATTCTAATTAGTTTCTTCTTCATCTTTTTTGTCATTATTAGACCTCCTCGATAGTAACATCTGGTTCTTCTCTTCTTATTACTTTCTTAATTTGTTTTAAAGCTGTATTTAAATTATCTTCATTACAACTAAAAGTTAATCTTTCCATCATAAAACTAATAGAGACATTTTCTATTAAGTCAATCTTTCTTAAAGACTCTTCTAGCTCATTTGCACAGTTAGCACAATCTAATCCTACTATTTTATATTTATAATCTTTCATATTATTTCCTTCTTTCTATCCTTTATGATTAATATGTTCTAGTCCTATTTCAAATAGTTTAACAATATGATCATCATCTAAAGTGTAATATACTTCTTTACCACTTCTTCTGCATTTAACTATTCCACTTCTTCTTAGGGTTGCTAATTGATGAGAAACACTAGATTTAGTCATATTTAAGACATTGGCTAAGTCACAGACACACATCTCATCTTGATCAAGGGCAAAAAGAATTCTACATCTTGTAGTATCACCTATTAGTTTAAATAAATCTGCTAGATGATTAAAAGTATTTTCTGAAGGCATTTTATTTAAAACTTTATCCACTGCTTCCTTATGAATAATATTACAATCACACGAAAATTCATTTCTAGACATATCATCACATCCTATTAATATTATATGTTATAGTTGAATTCTTACTCAACCATCTTCATTATAATTGAATAGATGTTCAATTGTCAAGACGCTTTAGTTTTATTTCATGTAATATTTCTTGCAAGACTTTTTAATCAATGATAAAATCTTCTAAACAGAGGTGAATTTATGAAGCGATATAAACAAAGTGAAATAGAAGAAGTTGCAAATGTTCTTAAAAATGATGGTGTTATTAGTGTTCCTACTGATACTGTTTATGGTATATGTGCTAGGATTAATTCAAGTAAGGCTTATCTTAAGTTAGTTAGTGTTAAAAATCGTCCTTCTACTAAGTCTTTTCCTGTTATGTGTAGTGATATAGAACAAATTAAAAGTATTGCCATTATTGATGAAAATGCTCTTAAGTTAATTAAAGCTTTTATGCCAGGACCTATTACTTTAGTCTTAAATAAAAGACCTGATGTACTTTCATATATTAATAATGCAGGTGCACGAGAAACAGATGAACTTGCTATTAGGATGGCTCCTACTCCATTTTTAAAAGAATTAATTAAAGAAGTTGGTAGTCCTTTATTTTTAACGAGTGCTAATAAATCGGGGATGGATGTATGTAAAAGTTTAGATGATATAGAGAAAGAATGCCCTACTCTTGATGGAATGGTTATGGGTGATGTATCTTTTGGTGAAGCTAGTACTATTGTTGACCTCAAAGGTAATGATATAAAGATCCAAAGACAAGGTCCTATTAGTGAAGATGAGATTATGAAAGTTCTTAATAATTAATATTTATTCTTAAGTATTAAATCACTTCTTTTATTAGTATGGATTAGTCTTCGTTACATTTTAAAGTAAAAACCACCATTTCTATTGACTAATGGTGGTTTTTACTTTAAAATTATATTGGGTGGTGTGTGGCAGGTTCTATCGTGAAAAGCGATAGGTAAGTTTTTTACAACTTGCAACTGATAAAACGAAAAGTAGAATGAATGGGTAACACCATGAAATGCTTTCCATAAGAACTGCGACATGCATAATGATAGTAATAGATATTAATATGTATGGGAACTCGCTAAAGACGACTGAAGTATGCCCTAATGAGAAATCAAGGAAATGGTTATAGAGGTATAATCTGCATATGATAGGTCGGTGGTCTATAAAATACTCATGGATAGAATATTAAGAACTAGCGATAGGCTTAATCGACGAATTCTCGAGTGTACAGGTCTAGAGATAACATGTCAGAAATGACATGAACACCAAAGGTGTTGGAGATGTGGTAAAGTAAGAATATCACCTATGAAATACCATATAGTATTAAAGGTACTATCAAGTCTACAGGCTTATAGAGAAGTCCTAAAAGTATATATGAACAGATAGTTTTATCGGAACTTGATAAGCAAGGAATACAAGAGTCCTATTAGGCTATGACGGTATTGTTAAGGAAAAGTAATGACTATAACTTAACTTAATCCTTGTGAAAGCGGTGTCAAAGTACTGTAGAAACATTGATAATAAGATGTGGAGGGAAAGGCACTAGTCAGAGTTAATCTTCTACTAGAAAAGTTTATAAAAAGCATAGGTTCTATTATAGACTAAGAGAAGTATAAGGCAGGAAACTGTACTGACTGACTATGGGAGAAGAGAAAACTAAAATCGTGCAACTAAGAAATAACGAATATTATTGTATGCAGGAAGAGTTTGATGTACTTAATAAAAGAAGTAAAAATAATTATGTATTTCATGATTTAATGAAATACATAAATGAAGAAATTAATATTAGGCTAGCCTATAGAAACATCAAAAATAATGATGGGAGTAAAGCTAGAGGACTAAGTGGTAAAAACATGGATTTTATAAGTAAAATGAAACTCTATAAGTACTTGAAGAAGATAAAGGAACAACTAGATAATTATAAACCGTCAATGATCTTCAAAATAGAAATTCAAAAGGAATTTAAAGGAGGAAATAATGATTATTCAAGAAATAAATAATAATGAAAAAATTAAAATAAAATTATTTGGAAAAGAAAAAGAACTAAGAGTATTTGCAACAGGTGATAGCAAATATGATGAAAATGGTAATTATAAAGATTATGATTATAAGTTAAATGACAAAGAAATTGAATGTCTTAACTGGTTTGTTAATAACGTAAATATTGAAGACTATAACGATAAAATTTTAGAATACTGTAATAGAAAATATAGTATGTGGAGTGATATTAAAATCACAGAACAAGATATTGAAGACGAAATAAATATATACGCTATTGCCATCAATGTCACAGAAACATGGAAATCAAAGGATGGATTTGTTTATCCTGAAATTTCATTTTATGGAAGTTGCAACTGTGATGATGAACACGGAATTTGTATAGGATTTAGAGATAAGAAATTTTTAGGTATAAACTCACAAGATTGGACATTATAAAAACAACATCAAAATGTTGTTTTTTATTTTAAAATAACCTTTCCATCTAAATTACATATATACACATTTGGTAATATTGATTTTATTTCTTGTAATTTGTTAGTATCTTTTTCATATTCTCTACCCACTAAACTTCCTTCAATTAGATTACTAGGTAATCCAAACAAAATAGCACTTTCCCTATCTGTAAAAAAATCATCTTTATTTTTTCTTTCAACAATAAATCTATCATAATAACTTTCATTTACAAAAGATCTTACAGACTCATCATCAACATTAATATAATTAAGTATATCTCCCTTTAATAGTTTTTGAGTATATTTATTATCACTATTAAATATAATACCTATTTGGACTTTATTTTGAACTAAACTAGGCAAAAATCTAGCTTCTTTTGTTTGTTCCATCTGCCACACTAAATAATCCTTTTCAATCACTCTATTTAATATTTCATTAGTTTGACTATATGAAAGAACTTCTGTTTCCTTTTTATCGTCATGTTGATTAAAATATCTTACAGTTCCACCAGAATAAAAATTTATATAATCATTTAATTTATAATCTTGTTTTAAATTCCAAACACCAACTGAACTAGGATATTTAGATATACGACCATCAATAAACCAACTTGCTATTAATCCTTGATTAACTATATCTTTTAAACCTTCTATATTTCTAAATGTTCCGTGTAATAAAGTCCCCTTTTTTAAAATAACATCATCACCAATATTATATTTGTGGTCAGCTAATTTAAAATTACTTAAACAATCATAAAAAGATTCTATTTGTTCTAATATTAAAATTTGTGACTTACCTTCAAAATTTGTTTTTGAATAATTTTCAAAGTATTCTCTATTCATTTCTTTACCTCATTTCATTTAACAAATCATCTATTTCCTTTACTAAACCATTTAAATCTTTTCTGTCGTTTTTACCACCATGAGAAATAAAATCATTCCATTCTTCTAATACTTCGTTTATATTATCTTTGTTTACTTTATCTTTAAATATTAAATGTGCAGTTTTTTTATAATTCATGACACTTACTGCTGCCAATGCTTTATAATAAGATTTTTCTGGAATTTGGGATATTTTATAAAAATAAAGTGCTAAATCATCATCAACTTTTCTTGGATTTTTAATTATGATCTTATTTGTTCTATATATTGTAGTAGCACCATCTAATTTGATGTTTTCTGCATCTTCTGGGACTTCTACGTCATATATAGTATCGCCTCTATGAAGCCACCTTAATATACATTCCTCATCAGCATAATTAAAACCTCCAAAATCCTTTCCATTTTCTGCTTTAGGATTCCAATTGTCACTAACATTAACTTCATTAAGTTCGTATTCAAAATCACTTTTTGCTCCACTTGTTGTTCCAAACATAACTTTAACATATTTACTCATAAACTATACCTCAATATTAAATTCTTTTTTCATCATTTCAAAAATTTGTCTTCTTTCTTCTTCAGTATATGGATCTTTTTGGCTTTTAAACTTACTTAAATCCCATTTCCAAAAATTATATCCAAAATGCTTATCTATATATTTTTTATTAAATAATAATAATGGTTCTTTATATCTAGGTACAAAATGATAATGAACTTTCGGCTTCTCATTATCTCTGTAAGCATTATTCATTAAATTATTTGAATAGTTTTATTCATGTTTCTGTTTAATAATAAATCACTTCTCTTTTTAATATAGATTAATGAGGAGTGATTTTTTATGTGTTCTTATAATGTTTTATGTGAATATGATAAATCTATTAGTGATGATGAGTTAAAGATAGTAATTAATGATAAATTATATAGAATTATTACTACTCTTGAGATGAGTTTAGAATGAAAGAGGGCTTTAGGGTAGCAATTTATTTAAGACTTTCTATTGAAGATAAAGATAAATTAAATAGAACAGACGATAGTGAATCCATTAAAAATCAAAGACATATGTTAATGGAAGTTGTTAATAATAATCCTAATTATAATTTAATTGGTGAATACTGTGATGAAGATTTATCTGGGGCAGGTACTTTTAGACCAGAGTTTGAAAGATTAATTAAAGATTGTGAAAATGGTAAGATTGATATTGTTTTATGTAAGAGTCAGTCTAGGTTTTCTCGTGATATGGAGATTGTAGAGAGATATATTAATAATAAGTTTAAAGAGTGGAATGTTAGATTTATTAGTTTATCTGATAATGCTGATACAGAAAATCCTGGTAATAAGAAGTCTAGACAGATTAATGGTCTTGTTAATGAATGGTATTTAGAGGATGTTTCTAATAATATTAGAAGTGCTTTTAATTCTAAGATGAAACAAGGCGAGTTTATCTCCCCTTTCGCACCTTTTGGTTATTTAGTAGATAGTTGTGATAATAATAAATTGGTTGTTGATAAAGTGGCAAGTTTAGTTGTTAAAGATATTTTTAATTTATATTTAAAGGGATATGGCTACTCTTCTATTGCAAAATATTTAAATGATAAAAATATACCTAGTCCATCACTTCATAAATATAGACAAGGTATTAAATTAAATGTTGTTAGTAATAAAAAAAGAGATGAGATTAAATGGAATAGTAATGCTATTAAGACAATACTTAAAAATGAAGTCTATTTAGGTAATCTTGTACAAGGTAAAAGAACTACTGTTAGTTATAAAAATCATCATATTATTAATAAAGATAAAAGTTTATGGATAAGTTATCCTAATACCCATGAAGCGATTATTGATAAAGATACTTTTTATAAAGTGCAGATGGAGATGAAAAATAGGACTAAACCTAGAAGCAGTAACACTGTTCATTTGTTTTCAGGTAAAGCTTTTTGTTTAGACTGTGGTCATTATTTAAGAAAGAAAAACTCTTCAAGGCACGAGTATTTAGTATGTTCTAATAATATTATCTGCTCTAATAAGTCATCTATTAGATATGATTTGTTAGAAAATATTGTTCTTGAGTTAATTAATAAACTATTAGATAAATTTTATGATGAGGAATTATTAAAAGAAAAGGTAAATAAAAAATATAATGAAGTATATATGGAAAAGTTAGTATCTTTAGAGAGCGAGTTAATTAATATTAATAGAAAAATAGATGAATCTAAAAACTATTTACAAAGTCTTTATGAAGATAAGGTAAATGATGTTATTTCTCTAGAGATGTTTAAGACTTTAGTAAGTAGTTATCAAGATAATAAGGATAGATATTCTAAACAATTAGATGATGTTAATAAAAAGATTAATGTTTATAAAGAAAATATTAAAATTTTTGATGAGAAAATAATATCTAAATATAAAAAACTAGATAATCTTAATAGAGTTATTATTAATGAGTTTATAGATAAGATTTATGTAGGTAAAGTTAAAGATAATATTAGAAATATAAAAATTAAGTGGAATTTTTGAAGAAAAAAATAGTTTAACTGCATATTATATTAATAGAGATGGTAAAAAGGAAACGTGATAGATGTCACGTTTTTTAGTTGTATTTAGTTAATGTTTTTCACTAGTTATATGAAAATACTAAGGAACTTGGCTACAACTAGTTATAACTAAAACAATTACTATTTTGAAGAAAGGAAGGGATATTTAAGAAGGTAAGTAAATTAATTAAAAAAGAGAAAGTTTTTGAGTTGTCTAGTATTACTAGACAACTATAATTAAATCGTCTGGCAGTAAATATTGTAACACTGCTGTTGTTGATATTAAAGATATATTTATGGTTATTGAATTAATATTTGGTTTTAAGCTGTTAGTATGATTATAAAGAAAAGGAAGGAATTATATATGAATCAAGATAAAATGCATATTGTAAATAAGTTATTTAACAATGAAACAATTAGAACTGTTTGGGATAATGAAAAAGAAACATATTATATTAGTGTAGTTGATATAGTTAGAGTATTGACAGACAGTACTAATCCACAAACTTATTGGAGAGTTTTAAAAAAACGTCTTAAAGATGAAGGAAATGAAACCGTTACAAATTGTAACACTTTAAAATTAAAATCTAAAGATGGGAAGTATCGTTTAACTGATGTTGTTGACATTGAAGGTATGTTTAGGATTATTGAATCAATACCTAGTAAAAATGCTGAACCTATAAAAGGATGGCTTGCTAAACTTGGTAGTGAAAGAATTAATGAAACTTTTGATCCTTCTCTTGCTGTTCAAAGGGCAATAGATACTTATAGAGCTAAAGGGTATGATGAAGATTGGATTATTAAAAGAATTAAAGGTATTCAGGATAGAAAGAAACTTACTGAAGTATGGAAAGATAATGGTGTTGACAGTAATGTAGAGTATGCAATACTTACTAACGATATCTATAGAGAATGGTCTGGTATGACTGCTAAAGAATACAAAGAATTTAAAGGCCTTAGAAAAGAGTCTTTAAGAGATAATATGAGTGACATAGAAGTATTACTTGCAGATATAGGTGAGATTACTACTCGTGAACTTGCTAAGAAGCATAAACCTTATGGACTAAATGAAAACAGAAAGATTGCTAAAGCAGGAGGCGAAGTTGCTAGTAATACGAGAAAAAATATAGAAGAAAAACTTGGAGAGAATGTTATTAGTAAAAATAATAATCTTAATTATCAATATATAGATGATAATAAAAAGCTAGATTGTACTGTGTCTTAACAACATTCATCCAGTTGCTCTAATCAGGACACTTGCTACTAAACCTGATATATTACTTTTAGATGAACCTTTTTCAGCTTTGGATGCTATGACTAGAGTAATGCTTGCAGATGATGTTTATAAAATGGTTAAAGACTTAGGGAAAACTGCTATTATGGTAACCCATGATATTGGAGAAGCAGTTAGTCTTGCTGATAAAATTGTTGTACTTACTAAAAGACCTTGTGTTGTTAAAAAGATTTATGATATTAATTATAAAAATCGCTCTACTCCATTTAATAATAGAAAAGAAAAGGAATTTAATTACTATTATGAAGAGATATGGAGAGATTTAGATGTCAAGTTATAGTATGGAACATAAAGAGTTCTTAAGAAAGAAAAGACATGAGAAAATTATTGTTATTAGTTTTCAGATATTAATATTACTAGTGTTCATTTTAGGTTGGGAACTATTAGCAAGATTTAATCTAATTAATACTTTTCTTTTATCTAGTCCTAGTCTAGTACTTAAAACTTTAGGAAGTCTATTCACTGATAATGATTTATTAGTACATATAGGTATTACTTTATATGAGACTGTAGTTAGCTTTTTAGTAGTTACAATTATTTCCTTGTTAGTCTCTACTCTATTTTGGTTTTCTAAGAGGTTAGCAAAGATACTTGATCCTTATTTAACTGTTTTAAATTCGCTACCTAAAGTAGCACTTGGACCTTTAATTATTATTTGGGTAGGTGCTAGTACTAATTCTATTATCTTTATGGCTTTATTAATCTCTTTATTCTTGTCTATTATAAATGTTTATCATAATTTTAAAGAAACTGATAGTAACTATATTACTTTACTTAGAAGTTTAGGAGCTAGTAAAATACAGATATTTATGAAGGCAGTTATTCCTTCTAATCTATCTAATATTATTAATAATCTTAAGATTAATGTGAGCATGTGCTATATAGGGCTATAAGACATATGGAGAGAAAACACTATAATTTTTATGTTAGTTCTCACTAACATTCCAGTATATTTTTAAAGTATTACCATCAACAACTATTTTATCTAGTAGTCCTTCAATGATGGTTCTTTTTTCTTTAAACTCTAAGTGAGTCCATACTTTACTTAGATTTTTTATTTCTTCATAACTTTTTTTCGTCTGTTCTTTTTCTTTTATATCTTCTAGCTCTTTTGTTATATTTGTCTTTTCTTCTATTAGCTTTTCTAATTCTATTTTTATTTCTGTCTTAGCAATATCTTCTGATAATAGTTGAATTAAGTTTTCTATTTTCTTACCAGTTTTTTCTAATCTTATTTTTAGTTCATCTTCAAGATTCGTTTTTGATAAATGAAATGTTTCTCTAAATAAATTTTCATCTAAAGACATCGCAAATAACTGTTCTAAAAAAGCATCTTCAATTTCAAAACTATCAAGTCTTAAATTATTACAGTTAGGATCTTTTACTAATTTAGGTTTGCTTTTCTGTTGTGAATAGCAGTAACAAATAATCCTTTGTCCCCATTTTTGATAACGATATTTGGCACCACATTTTCCACAGTATATCTTTCCAGATAATAAGTAATGACTAGCATGCTGGTTTCTACTTCGAGATTTTTCTATTATTTGTAATTGTTTATATTCTTCTTCACTAATAATCGCTTCATGTCTTCCATCATAAAGTTCTCCTTTGTAAGGAATTTTTCCTAAATTAGTTTTAGCATTTAATATTCCTTGAATCCATGCTTCATCATATCCAGTTACTTTAGATAATTCATGATAACTATATCCTTGTAATCTCAAAGTCTTCATTAAATCAAAAATAACTTTTCTTTCTTGATTCACTACTAAAGTTCCTGTTTCTTTATCATAGTCATAAGCGAAAGGAGTTTTACCACCGCCTCGCCAAAAACCGTCTTCAGCACGTTTTTTAAGACCAATTCTGGTTCTTTCTAAAATCGTTTCTCTTTCTAGTTGGGCAAAGACAGAAAGTATTCCTATCATGGCTTTACCAAAAGGAGAAGTGGTATCAAATCTTTCCCTGATAGAAATAAAACCTACATTATTTTTATTAAACACTTCTTCAATTAAAAAGAGGGTATCTTTTTGACTACGCGATAATCTATCTAATTTAAAGACTAACACCATATCAATCTTACCAGATTCACAGTCTTTAATTAGTTTTTGAATCGCAGGTCTTTCTAAATTCTTACCACTAAATCCAGGATCCATATATACTTCATAATCATCCCATCCTTGACTCTTTAAATAGTTTTCTAAAAACTCTATTTGAGCTTCTATAGAATAGCCTTCAACTTGAGAATCAGTTGAAACACGAACATAAAGAGCTTTTATTTTTTTTACTACTGCTTTTATATGATTAATAACTTGTACCTCCTTTTTTATAAAAGCATTTTTTGTAAAAAAACTTGCAACTACATAATAACATTTTTATACAAAAAATAAAATGCTTATAGTTTAGCTTATGCTTCTTTCATGTATTTCTTTAATAGTGTATATAATAAAGAAAAAGTTAAAGTAACATTCCTAGGTTCTAATCTTTTTCCATCCTTATCATAGTTTTCTACTCGTAATACTGCCATTAGTATCACCTCGTTTAATTATATTTTTTTAAGGCACAAAAAAACACATCAAAAATTTTCAATGTGTTAGATACTCCTAAAAAGATATTATTTTTTAAAAGATAATACTACTTATAAAAGATGGTATACTTTAAAACTATCAAGCATGGTGCTTACACACCCTATACTTGTTAGGGAATATCCCTAAGACCCACTAAATAGTCTCCGACAGTTTAGAAAAATTATCAAATAAAATATAAAACCACGCTCCTTCCTTATAAGAAAATTTAAAGAAAGATAAGAAAAAAGAGAGATAAAATATCTCTCAAAATAGCTCTCTTTATAATTATCCTATAATACTATTTTACCACGTTTTTCTAGGAACGTAAATGGCACACTATCAATATTAGTATGA
>CALVIY010000012.1 GCA_944331955.1 uncultured Bacilli bacterium | reverse complement strand
AGACGCACTATATGGTGTTAGTGTCCAATAACTTGTATTATTTCCATATCTATCAAATTGTCCTGCCATTAATTCTCCATGCCTTAGTAATCCTACCTTTGCTGTAGTTATACTTGATGTTAGAATATTATCCGTAGTATTTGTATATTTGGCTAGTTTATATGAAGTTCCATACCCTACTGTTCCAAGATACCATGTAGTACTATCTTCTATCATGTTACTATAACTACTATCTACATAACTTGTTAGATAGTCGCCATTTAAGAATGTACCTATTGTATTTGTACTTGAAAATGTTGTATTACTTCCAAAGGCACTTGTTATAAAGGTTCCCGAACTTTTTAGTGGTTCAGCACTTACTATCTTTGTCCCTGTACTATTTTCGTGGCTTACTATCCTGTATAGATTATTTTCTTCATTCCCAAATTTTATATATTCTCCACTATATCTACTTGAAAGTAGGTTTCCTGAAAGGTCTGTATCATTATCTCCGTTTAAGCGATAAGGGTTATCTACTGTTCCATCACCATCTACAATTTTAACGTTAGATTTTAGATTTATAGATGGTCGCACGCCGTAAGCATAGGCCGGATCGTTGTTGTTCGCGTTGCCGTAGTTGCCGACGCTACGCACGTCAGACGTACTATATGGTGTTAGTGTCCACCAATAAAGTCCATTATTTAAATAACCATTTGTTTCTCCATTATTACTAGACTGATATTCATACATATTTAAAAGTCCTACTGCATCTGTTACTATTGTACCACTATTGCTAGGTCTTGTTATACTTCCTAGAGCAGTAGCATCTAACGTCGCATCCCATATAGCATCTATTACAATGAAATTCTCATAATCTCTTAAATTGCCTAAAAAACCATCAACACTAGTGTCATTTAACCAGTCTTCCATATAACTTCCTGCAAAATCTGTACTACCACTTGAATAAGTAATTGTACTTATATTCCACTGGGTTACTAATTTTGTTGTCTTCGCTTCATTATTAACACTTACCGCTCTCCATAACTTTCCACTATACCAGATATAGTTATTTGGATCTTCTCCTGTTATGAATGTATCATATCCATCATCATATATGTCACCACTAGTTAAATTATCTATTACTATTTCTGATACTGGTCCTGTCATTACTATTTCTTCAAACAAGTGACCGTTACTAGGTAGAATTAAATCATTATAATCTAGACCTACACTTACTCCTAAAGTTATAGTTGCACTACTACCTGACTTATTAGATACTCTAATAGTATAAGTATTACTAGAGCCACTAGCATCTGCTTTCTCTAAGTTTGTTCCTACTTCTACTGGAGGTGTATTAACACCATCTCCTACAATATAACCTGCTGTTACATTACTAGGTAGGCTTCCTACATAATAGAAATTAAATCTTGCTTTTCTATTATTAGGATTAGATAGTGTAATAGTAAAAGTCTTTGTTTCTCCTGCTGGTACTGTTAAAGTATTACCAGTAGTACCATCAACCTTTAAATCATATATTAAATTACCTGTTACTATTTTTATTGCATTATCTCTTTCTGCTGACACTGTAAATAATGCATAAGAAAAGAATCCTCCTACTAATAATAAACAGATAATACCTACTCCTAAAATATAGATTTTAGATATATCTGCCTTCATAAGTTCTTTAATCTTATATTTCATAATCTCACCCTATCTTTATATAAAAATAATAACACAAAATGTGTTATTATTAAAGAACTTTTATTCAAAATAATCTATTAACATTGCTTTCTTTACACGTTTTAAAGTCTCTTCTGCTTTTAAATCTGCTTTTTTACTACCTTCTTTTAAAATATCATAGACTTTATCAATATTCTCTTCATAATACTTTCTTCTTTCCCTTATAGGCTTTAATGTATCTTCTATTACATCATAAAGGAATTTCTTTACTTTAACATCTCCTAAACCACCTTTTTCATAATGAGCTTTCAACTCATCTAGATTCTTATAATTAGGTAAATACTTCTTAAAATGTTCATCAGTTGCAAGTGCTTCTAAATATATAAATACTGTATTATCTTTAGTATTCCCAGGATCTTCTACTCTTAAATGATTAGGATCAGTATACATTCCCATAACTTTCTTCTTAACAGTTTCACTATCATCTTTTAAATATATACAATTACCTAAAGATTTACTCATCTTAGCTTTACCATCAGTACCAGGAAGTCTTCTACATACTTCATTATCAGGAATTACCGCTTTAGGTTCTACTAAAGTCTCTCCATATATATTATTAAAACTTCTAACAATTTCTCTTGCTTGTTCTAACATAGGTAATTGATCTTCTCCAACAGGTACAATAGTAGCATCAAAAGCAGTTATATCTGCTGTTTGACTAATAGGATAATTTAAAAATCCAACAGGAATACTACTACCAAAATCTTTTTGTTTAACTTCACTTTTTACAGTAGGGTTTCTCTCTAACCTTGCAAGTGTTACTAAATTCATATAATACATGGTAAGCTCTGGTAATGCTCTAATCATACTCTGAATAAAGATAGTCACTTTAGAAGGATCTAGCCCTACAGATAAATAATCTAATGCTACTTCTATTACACTATCTCTAACTTTCTTAGGATTATTAAAATTATCTGTTAAAGCTTGTGTATCAGCGATAAAAACATACATCTCATCATAGTTACCATCTTCTTGCATCTTAACTCTATTTTTTAATGATCCTACATAATGTCCTAAATGTAAATTACCAGTAGGTCTATCACCTGTTAAAATTATTCTTTTCATTTCTTTCACCTCGTTTTTTTAATTTTATCATTAATTACATAATGTTTCAACTTTCAACATAATATTTATTAGGTGATACTAATGAATTATTTAAAAAGATTAGGTAAAGTTATACTCTTTACTCTATTAAGTATTATAATACTTGGTTTACTTCTAAATACTCTTTATTATTTTGATATTATAAGTAATAATATTTATAATATTATGAAAATGATTATTGTCCTTGCTACTTTATTTATTAATGCTTTAATACTTGGTAAAAACACCGATAAATATGGTATTTTAGAAGGATTAAAACTAGGTGCTATCTTTATACTTATTATGATAATAATAAAAATAATTACTAATAGTACTTTTGATATAAGAACTTTTATTTATAGCATAATAATTATCTTAACTACTTCTATAGGTTCTATTATCGGTATCAATAAACTACAAAAGAAGCCTTAAGCTTCTTTTTTTATCTTTCAATTTCTACAAGTTCGTATACTTCAATAGAATCTCCTTCTTTATAATCTTGAAAGTTATCTAATGTAAGTCCACAATCATGATCTTTAGTTATTTCTTTAACTTGATCTTTTTCATGTTGAAGACTTTTTATAGATCCATTATATATAACAATACCATCTCTTATTACTCTAGCTTTATCATTATTTTTAATAATACCACTTGTTACATGACAACCTGCTATCATACCTACTTTAGAGAATTTAAATAACTGTCTAACTTCTACTGTTCCTGTAACTTTCTCTTCATAAATAGGTTCAAGCATACCTTTCATAGCTTTTTCCATATCTTCAACTACTTTATAAATAATATCATAAAGTCTTATTTCAATATTATATTGTTTAGCCATATCCATTACTTTATTAGTTCCTCTAACATTAAAGCCTATTATAATAGCATTAGAAGCGGAAGCTAGAACGATATCACTTTCAGTAATAGCACCAACAGCACCACGTATAATACTAATTTTAACACCTTCTACTTCTATTTTCTCAAGTGATGATCTAACAGCTTCTAAACTACCATTAGTATCTGTTTTTAATACTACATTTATCTCTTTTAAGCCATCATTAATTTTACTAAATAGTTCATCTAAACTCATACCAGTTCTATTACTATCAGCTTCTTTTTCTCTTAATGCTCTATCATTTGCAATTTGTTTAGCTTGTTTTTCAGTTTCAAAAGCCATAAATTTATCACCAGCACTAGGAACACTAGAAAGTCCTGTAATTTCAACTGGCATAGCAGGTAAAGCTTCTACAATATTTCTTCCTAAATCATCTTTTAGAGTTCTAACCTTTCCAAAAGATGTTCCTACAACAATAGGATCTCCTAATCTTAAAGTACCATTTCCTATAAGTAAAGTTGCTAATGCTCCAACATGTTTATCCATTTTACTTTCTAAAACAGTTCCTGTAGCATAACGATTAGGATTTGCTTTCAATTCACTCATTTCTGCTATTAATAAGATATTTTCAAGTAATTCTTCAACACCTTCACCTGTTATAGCAGATATCTTATTAACTAATGTATCTCCTCCCCATTCTTCAGGAGTAAGACCTGCTTCTACAAGTCCTGTCATAACTCTATCAATATTAGCTTCAGGTTTATCTATTTTATTAATACATACTATTATAGGAACATTAGCAGCTTTAGCATGATCTATTGCTTCCCTTGTCTGTGGCATAACTCCATCATCTGCTGCTACTATAATGATAACTATATCAGTAACACTAGCACCTCTTGCTCTCATTTCTGTAAAAGCAGCATGTCCTGGAGTATCAATAAATGTTATCTTCTTACCATTATATTCTACTTGATAAGCGCCAATCTCTTGAGTAATACCACCAGCTTCTCCACTTGCAACATTACTTTTTCTAATATAATCAAGAAGAGTTGTCTTACCATGATCAACATGTCCCATAATAGTAACAACAGGAGGACGTTCTACTAAATCTTCTTCCTTATCTTCTATCTCATAGTTTTCAAAATTAGAAATATCAGCAGTCTCCTCTTTCTTAACAGTTTTATCATAATCTAAAGCTAACACTTCTACATCTTCAAAACTAAGAGAATTATTAGCAGTAGCCATAATACCTAATCCCATTAATTTCATAATAATTTGACTAACAGGAACATCAAGAGCTTTCGCTAACTCTGTTACAGTCATACCTTCTTTATATAGTAAAGTATTATCATCTAATTCTTGTTCATTACTTTGAAGTTTCTCTTTATGTTTATATATCTTCTTTCTTTCTTGTTTAAAATTATTATCTTTATCTTGTCTTTTAACTTTCTTTACTTTACTAGTTTTAACATCATTATCATTAGCAAGATTAGAATCATATGCTATTTGTTCAGCTTTCTCATCTAAAGAGTAATCTTTAATCATCTCTTCATCTGTATTATCTTCTTCTACATAATCTTCTTCATCTTGAAAAGAATTATCTAAAAGTATTACTTCATCATCACTAAGTACTCTTTCTACATCACTGACATCCATAGAAAGGCTTTCCATATGTGCTAAAACATCTTCTATACTTTTATTAATATCTTCTGCATAATCTCTAATTGTCATAAAATCACCTCACTCTAATATTTTTCTTATTTCATCATATACCTCATCACTAATAGAACATTCTAGTTTTCGCTCTAAACTTTTTTTCTTAATCGCTTCATCTAAAACTTTTACATCTCTTTTAATATATGCACCTCTACCGTTCATCTTTCCTGTTAAATCAACTTTTACATTAAAATCTTTATCTCTAACTATTCTTAGCATATCTCTTTTATCTAATTTTTCACCTGTTACAACACAGGTTCTAAGAGGAATCTTTCTAGTCTTCATAAATACCTCCTATTCTGATTTAATACTAATGCCCATTTCCTTAGCTTGTTCTGTTGTTTTAATATCTATTTTATATTTAGTAAGTCTAGTTGCAAGTTTAGCATTAAGTCCTTTTTTACCAATAGCAAGTGAGAAATTATCTCCATCTGCTATTACTAATGCTTCTTTTTTCTTAGGATCAGTAATTAAAACTGTTAACTCTTTAGCAGGACTTAAAGCATTTTCTATAAATACAGCAGGATCGCTATCATATTTAACAATATCTACTTTCTCACCATTAAGTTCTGTGATTATATTGGCAATACGCGCTCCTCTTTCTCCTATACATGCTCCAATTGGATCTACTTTAGGATTTTCTGAATATACTGCTACTTTACTTCTAACTCCTGCTTCTCTTGCAACACTGTAAAGAAGTACTGTACCATCAGATAATTCTGGTATTTCATTTTCAAAAAGTCTTTTAACAAAGCCATAATGCCTTCTACTTAAAAGAACAAGTAAACTTCTACCATTATTATCTACTTTAGTAACATAAACTTTAATCTGGCTACCCATTTTTATTTTTTCACCAGGTATTATATCTTTTTTAGGTAATATACCATTAGTACGTCCTAAGTCTATAAAGTAGTTATCTGTATCTTCTAATGAAACAGTACCAACAAGTAATTCATCTTGTTTATCTCCAAATTCATCAGTTATACTACTTCTTTCTGCTTCTCTTATTTTTTGAATAACTACTTGTTTAGCAGTAGATGCTGCAACTCTACCAAAGTCTTTAGGTGTAACTTCAGTATCAATAGTATCTCCAACATTAACTGTTTTATCTATTTTTCTGGCATCACTAAGTTTTATCTCAACAGCAGGATTAAAGAAACTAATCTTTTCTTTATCATCCTCTTCTTTTTCCTTAGCTTTTTCTTCTTCTTTAAACTCTTTCTCACTAATCTCAGTATCTAACTCTTCATCTTCTGCATAACGCTCAAACAAAGCATCTTCATACTCTTCCTTAGTCATTTTATCATCTTCTACTACAGTTAAATAAGAAATAACTTTAATATCTCCTGTATTTTCATTAATTAAAACTTTAACATTATTATTTTTAGTCTTAGCATTTTTCTTATATGCACTAGTTAAGGCATTTCTCATCGCTTCGAAAATTATTTCTTTATCAATATGCTTTTCTTTAACAACTAAATCAACTGCCTTAAGAAATTCTTTTCCATTCATCTTACTCATCTCCTTTTTCTTTAGAATGTATATCAAGTACATCTATATCATCACATAAATTATTATCATCCATAATTGGACTAATTATTTTAGTCGCTTCTGTTATTCTATTAACATCAATAACTTCATCACTATCAAGTTCAACATTTAAAGTTTTAATTCCTTCTTCAGTAGAATAATAAACATCACTAACAAAAAGTCCTAAGTCTTTAATATTATCATCTACTAATTTTTTTACTTTTTCTTTCATAACTCCTCCTTACAAACTAAAGAGCGAAGTTTTTTAAAAACTTCACTCCTTTCTTAAAACTAATTATACTATATAAAAATATTTTTGTCAAAAAACTTATTTAATGTTATTATTATATAGTAGGTGATTTTATGAAGAAAGAAAGAATATTAGAAATATGTAAAGGGCTAATTACATTTTTACTTTTTTATTTTAGTAGTTACTTCTCAGTAATTGCAATTGCTATATTTAATATTGATGTAAATAACTATACTGCAGGAGATTTAGCGATTGTTAATACTTTTTCTGATTTATTATTAGTAATATTATTGATTATTCTTTATTTTAAAGAGTTAAAGAGTGAATTTAAGAGTTTTAAAAAGAACTGGAAGTTAAATATGGATACTGCATTTAAATATTGGTTTATAGGCTTAATGATTATGTGCGTATCTAATATTACTATAAGTTTTATAACTAATTTAAATACTTCTAGTAATGAACAAGCAGTTCAAGGATTAGTATCAGCGACTCCATATTTAATGTTATTTACAGCAGGAATACTTGCTCCTATCGCTGAAGAGTTAACGTTTAGAAAAGGTGTATCAAAGATCTTTAAAAACAAATGGGTCTATGCTACTGCGTCTGGATTAATATTTGGTTTATTACATGTAATAGGAAGTGGCAATATAGTTGAATATCTTTATGTAATACCTTATGGTAGTTTAGGATTCTTCTTTGCACTAACCTATTATGAAACTAAAAGTATATATCCATCTATCATAATGCATGCTATTCATAATAGTGCTTTAATACTACTATCAATATTTGCATTATAAAAAGAAAATAAAAATACCTGAGATCTATTATGATCTTAGGTATTTTTTATCTACATCAAACTTGTTATTTGTTTTTTAGAAAGACCAGTTAATTCACTTATTAAAGGTATATCCATCTTTTTAGCAAGCATTGTTTTTGCAATAGACTTTTTCTCATTATTAGCACCCTTTTTAATACCTTTCATCTCTCCTTCTTCTCTAAGACTATTCATCATCTTTTCCATCTCTTCCGCCTCATCATATTGTCCCACTGTATTAATATCAAGACTTAATCTCTTTAATTCATTTGCAACTTCCATTAATTCTTCGTCTCCTTCCGCTATTTTTTCTATTTCTTCTATTTTTCTTAATCTTAGTATTAACATTTCTTTATCTAATTTAGTAAGTTTTAATCCCTTTTTATATTTCTTATAAGCTTTTAAAAAACTTAAATGGAATTTCTCCCATTTTACATTTTCTACTACCCCATTTTCATCTCTTGATTTAAAAACTTCTATTTCATTTTTCTTATTAAGATGATTAAAATTATTTAAATTAATCTGAATGGCCATTGGCATATTATTATAAGTATAGTTTTTACTTGATATGTCTATTTTAACTTTATCTAAGTAATTATCGTTTCTTATAATAGTTGCTAAGCTATATCTATTATTTAACTCATAGTTAATGATATAACCTTCCACACCAAACAATATATCAGATCTTTTTCCACGTTCTAGTGCATTACTTACAACAAATTCAGTATTCTTCTCATAGTAAGTTTTAAGTATTAAGTCTTTAGGTATACCAGTTATCCTAGAAGTCATATCTGCCTTAAAAAGAAAGCAATTAGTCATAATAGATTTATATATATAATCATTGCTAGCTTTTCAAGCAGGAAAAACTTCTCCTTTTTCTTGTAGTTCTTTTATTCTTTCTTCAGCAGTCTTTTTAGGTGATTTCAACCAAATCACTTCCTTTCTGCAACACTTATATCATAGTATAAAAGGGATTGCAAAAAGGTAATTTTGAAAATTCACTCCTAAATCAGAGGTCAATTTAGTAAATTCTCTAGGGAAAAATACAAAATTCACCCAAAAAACACCCTCAATTTACAAAATTCATACTTTTTTTAATTTTTTTCATAACCTCCTTTTCTCCATCATTTTTTACAAGTCGCTCTTTCTTTTACAATGTATCATAATAGATAGAATTAGTCAATAGAAAAAAAGCAACTAAATTGTTGCTAATTTCATTCTTTTAACTCTGCAATATATACGGATTACTACTGCTTCCATCTCCATCTGTTATTTTTATATCAGACTTTAGAAAGGTAACTGGGCGAATCCCGTAACTAAAACCAGCACCATCGCTTAAAAAACTACCATATATGTTCAGATAGAACACACCATAAGATTCTGGTACACTATGCGAAATAGTCCATTGATAATAACTATTTTCATAAAGCCAGTTATTGTTTTTACAGTCACCAAATTCACTACTATCCCAATTGTATAATTCTTTATTTAAACAACTATTTCTGTCAGTTGTACTTCCTCCACTTGTTGCATAGCCATAATCACTTGGATACATCAAACCCACTTTTCCTACCCATGAGGGGTCTCTTCCACTATATACATTTGTTCCTCTTTCATATGTGTAAAAGTGGCTTGTTAATCCATCACTTGCACTTTGGTAACTTGATGTTCCTCCTAAATACCATAGGGTATCTCCTATCATGTCTCTTGCCTCTTCTTTTAATCCTGTTGTTGTAAAGTCACAAGTTTCTGTTGCATTTTCCCAGCCATTATAACAAGTTCCACCACCACTTTTCCAGTATAGGCTTCCCCCTACGCTTTCACTTTCGTGCCCTGGATTTAATAAGTAATTTAGTCTTGCATCGGTCCAGTTATTTTTACCAAAATCAGACTCAGCTCCTGTACTAGTATCTTTATTATCCCAAGAGTATTCTCCAATAGATTCATTTCTAATTATCTTTAGTCTTTCTTCTTTCTTTCCTGTTCCATCATCTACTGTGAATACTCCTATTATTCTCCATAACTCATTATTAAACTGTACATAATTATTAGGATCTGCTCCTATATATCTATAATCTGTTAGTGCTTCTGTTTGTTCTGTTTCTGGATGTGTATGTGTCCACATTTCTTTCTTCTCTTCATCAGTTGCACTATTATAATCTAAATCTTCTGGATTAGCTTTCTTAATCAACATCTCTGCTCCCGTTAAAGGTTTATCTCCTGCTTTTCCATATACATTTACTTGAACTTTAAAGGCTAGGCCTCCACCATCTCCTTGAGGATTATATTCTTCTGTTACATACATTCTAAGTCTATAATTATGTTCTTCACTTGCATTCATACTACTTGTATATAAACTCATTTCATTTGCAGGTCTTCCTGTATATGTATTTTCACTTGCCTCTTCATTATATACTTCAGGCGTCATTAACTCTTGTTCTTCTCCATCTACTAACTCTGTTAGATATAATTTAATATTAGAACCATCTATGGTGCCATCTCCTACTTCTTTAGCACTCACTTCATAATTGATATTTACATCTCCTGTTATCTCACTACTTACTGTAAAGTCAAAGTATTCTCCTTCTTTTAATCTTGTTGTCCCTGTCGCGTCACGAGTAGGTAAGGCATTACCTAAAGTGATAGTATTATCACTTTCTTCATAAGTCATGGTAATTGATCCTGTTGTAATCTTGTTAGGAACACTACCTTGCTGACTAAAACTAAATGCTGCATAACTTACTCCTATTATCGCTAGTATCATTACAACTAATACTATAATTATTATAACGTTCTCTTTTTTCCTTGTTTTCATTTTCTTACTCCTCCCATTATTTACTGACATTAAAAAGAACAGAAATATCTCATCCTGCTCTTATTCCACCATGAAAGAAAGTAACTAAATTACTATTAAACTGCCCCCCCCAGGTAACAAGCTATAAACAAACTCTCTTCATATTTTTTACCTTCTTTCCTATTCTCGTTAACTTAATATTATCATATACAATTACAATTTTCAATTATTTTATTTTACTTCTTGGAAAACTATGTAAATATACATCTTTTAACCTATCATTAGTAATATGAGTATAAATCTGAGTAGAACTTATACTCTCATGTCCTAATAATTCTTTAACAGATAATATATCACAACCTTCATTTAAAAGATGTGTTGCAAAAGAATGTCTCAACATATGAGGAGATATATTTTTATGTAAAGATGTCTTCTTTATTAAATTAGTAAGTATATATCTAATTCCTCGCTCTGTTATAACTCTACCATTATTATTTAATACTAAATAATCACTATTAAACTTATTTAATTTTCTATACCCATCATTTAAATACATATTTAATACTTCACTAGCATACTCTCCATAATTAACAATTCTCTCTTTACTACCTTTACCATGTATTAAAATAGTTCTTTCACTCTTATTTATATCTTTTAATCTAATCTTAACTAACTCTCCAACTCTTATCCCTGTCGCATACATTACTTCTAGTACTAATCTATCTCTTTGTCCTAAAGGAGTACTTAAATCCGGAACATTAAATAACTCTTCTAGTTCATTATATTCAAAGTATCTAGGTAGTTTTTGTTCCTTCTTAGGAGAAGATATTAAATTAAATAAATTACTCTTAACCTTATTATTACTACAAAGATACTTATAATAACTTCTAAGGGCACTAAGCTTTCTATTAATAGAAGTAGACTTCTCATGCTTAACATCCTTTAAATAGCCTAAATACATCCTAATATCACTATACTCTAACTTTAAGTAATTAAGATTTTCTTTCTCTAAATAATTTAAAAACTCTTCTATATCTTTCTCATAATTATCAATTGTATATCTAGAATAATGTCTTTCATACTCTAAATATTCTAAATAAAATGGTAAATCACTCATATACTTCTACCTTCACTACCATACATTCCTTCTTTTTCTTCATCACTTAAGAACTCTTCTTCTTCTTTATAAGTTCCATCATCAAAACTAATAATTCTCTCATTATAACCATCTTGTTTTAAAGGAATATCTACACTTCCTCTTACTACTACTTTATTAGAAGTATTAATAACAGTAGGCTTAACCCTTAAATTAGAAACTAATTTTTTATCTTTATTAACTAAATATTTACGAAACACTTCATAATCTTTAAAACTCTCACTTAAATCTCTAAATAAATATTCATTATCTTCAGTCCTATCACGGTTTAAATATCTTTTAATAAGAAAACTATAATTACTATTTTCATTAAATATAAGATTTAACTTATCTAACTGATCTGACTCTATTAACTTTATTACTTCATTAAAAGACTTTCTAAATAAGTTATTTCTACTAGTAATATATTTAACTGTTCTAGGTCCTTCTGCTGTTGAAATAGTTTTTTTAGTTAAAGAATTTATAATTTCTAATAAATCTTTATCATCAAAAATTACTTTTTGATAGTAAGAATATCCTTTATCATTAGTAATTCTAATAGAAAAAGTATTCTTATCTTGATATTTTTCATCTAAACTATTTATAAAATCATACTTCTTAACTCCTGCAGTTATCTCATCTATTTTTTCTATTGAATTAACTCCTAATACTACTTGTTCATCATGATAATTTTTTTTATATTTATCATAATTAGATGCGACAAGTTCATAATATTTAGACATAATACCACCTTCTAAATAAATTATAACAAAATTCTTTACAAAGTACAATTTATTTGATACTATAGTCTTGTAACAAAAAAGTTGGAATACCCTTGCCATAGTAGGGACTGAAAAAAGTGGGCATACCCTTGCCATAGTAGGGACTGAAAAAAGTGGGCATACCCTTGCCATAGTAGGGACTGAAAAAAGTGGGCGATTTTTAATTAAGTCGCCTTTTTATTATATATTTTAAGGAGGTTCAAATGAAAACATTAAAAATATACTATATCAATAACAATTATATCGATTATTTAAGAAAATTTGATAAAAGAGTTGCCTATAATAAAACAAAAACTAGACCTTATATAGGAGTTGTCTATACTTTTAATAATTAAACTTACTTCGCTCCACTTTCAAGTCCTAAACCTAAACATTTAACAATGAATAAAAATGCACCAGATATATTTAAAATTAATGATGGTAAACTTGGCATAGTTAATATTAATAATATGATACCTTCACCAAAATCTTGTTTAACTGAAGTACTTCCTTTAGTAAAAGATAAACAATATAGAAAATTAATTATAGAGCAAACCACTTATTTAAATAATCATAAAAAAAGATTAATGAATAAAATAAAATGGTTTATGTTACAATATAATAAGAATATTTTACCTAAAAGAATTATGGATAGGTGCTGTGACTTTAATCTATTAGAAGAAAAATGTAAGGAATATGAAAAAGAAGAGGTTGCTATTTAACCTCTTCTATTATTTTTATAGTCTTATCATATAAGTTTTCATTAGTATTAATATCATAACAATTAGGATAATAAAATAGTTTAGATTCAACTTTTCCAAAAACAATAGAAGAACTATCTCGTTGTATCCTACATTCATACTCTTTACTGATTATTTCTTCTTGAATAAATTTTAGAATCTTATCATACTCATCACTTGTTAATTCTTTTATTAAATATATATTTTCTAATGGAATATTATTTTTTTCCATAAATGGAGTCATAAAAATATATAAAGAGTAACCATATACTTTCTTATCTTTTGTTATAATAGTTCCACTTTTTCCAGGACTAATACTCAAATTAGCTTTAACTTCTATTCCTAAAATACTATTTTCTTTTAACTTATCTACTAACTCTTGCATACACATCTCCTTCTTTCTGATATAATTGTATTATATTTAATAATTAATTTGGTCGCACCAAAGGAGACAATTATGAAAGAAAGATTAAATGAATATATTAATGAGAACTTAAAAGCACTACCTCGTGTAAGAAGAAGATTAAGTAATTATCAAACTTCAAAAATAGATAATTATATTAATGAAAGTAATAAGGAAAGTCATTTCCAAGAACTATTATTTAAGTATATTGATGATAAAAACTTAAAAGATAGTGATGTCTATAACAAAGTTCATATTGATAGAAGATTATTTTCTAAAATTAGAAGTGATATTAATTATCACCCAAGTAAAGAAACAGTTATATTATTAGGATTATCTTTAAAATTAAATGAAGAAGAAATAGATAAACTACTTAACAGCGCCTCTTACTCACTACCAAAAAATAATATATATGACTTAATTATTAGATTTTGTTTTTGTGAAGGAATATATGAACTTAAAGATGTTAATGACTTATTAGAAACATATAACTGCAAATTATTTTCATACTAAAAGAAGAAGTTTATTCTTTAGACTTCTTCTTTTTCATATCAAGTAATACTTCTTTTCTAGAGAAATTTTCTTTACCTTTTTTATCTTTACCTACCGCTTTCACTAAGATAGTATCTCCTACCTTTACAACATCCTCTACTTTATCAATATGTTTAATATCAAGTTGAGATACATGAACAAGTCCTTCACACCCTGGCCATACTTCTACAAAGCAACCAAAGTCATGAACTGCCACTACTTTCGCTTCATAGACTTTACCAACTTCTACTTCTCTTGCCACATCTTCAATCATTTTAACTGTTTTATCAATGATATCCTGATCACTATGATATACAATTACTCTACCATCATCTTCTAAATCTACTTTAACAGCATTAATATTATTTACATCAGTAACATTACTAGCATCACAGATAATCTTAGTAATCATCTCTCCACCTTTACCTATAACATCACGTATTTTAGATGGAGAAATATAAAACACTTTAGTCTTAGGAGCATACTTAGATACTTCTTTTCTTGGTTCAGGAATCTGTTTCTTAATAACTTCAAGAATTTCTAATCTTGCTTTTCTAGCTTGTTCTAATGCTTCTTTTAATATCTCTTTAGTAACTCCTTTTATCTTAATATCCATTTGTAAGGCTGTAATACCATTAGAAGTTCCTGCAACTTTAAAGTCCATATCTCCTAAATGATCTTCCATACCTGCGATATCTGTAAGAATAGTATAATCATCATCACTTGTAATAAGACCCATTGCAATACCTGCTACAGGGCTTTTAATAGGAACACCTGCTGCCATTAAACTCATACAACCTGCACAAATTGATGCTTGTGAACTACTACCATTACTTTCAAGTATTTCTGATACTACACGAATTGTATAAGGAAATTCATCTTCACTAGGAATAACTTGAAGTAGTGCTCTCTCACCTAAAGCCCCATGACCAATCTCACGTCTTCCAGGTGCACCATATCTACCTGTCTCACCAACTGAGAACTGAGGAAAGTTATAATGTAACATAAATCTTTTTTCATCTTCTAAACTAAGTCCATCAAGAATTTGATGTTCACCTAACGCACCTAGTGTTGTAACAGCAAGACATTGTGTTTCTCCTCTTGTAAATAAAGCAGAACCATGAGTTCTAGGAAGTAAATCTATATCAGTTGAAAGTGGTCTAATCTCATCCATACGTCTTCCATCTGATCTTATTTTTTCTTTAACTACAATATTTCTAAATAATCTATATTCTACATCACTAAATATCTTTTCTACTTTTACAAGTAATAAATCTAACTCTTCTTTATCAAGTTCTTTATTATCTTCCTTATATTTTTCTAATAGATTTTCTTTAATTTCATCTATTTTTCCATAACGTTCTAATTTTTCTTTAATTCTTAACGCTTCATCTAAGTCTTTTTCTATTAGTTTACCTACTTCATCTCTTAAATC
Organism: uncultured Bacilli bacterium; assembly: GCA_944331955.1. GTDB lineage: Bacteria > Bacillota_I > Bacilli_A > RF39 > UBA660 > Onthousia. The sequence continues at coordinate 17,212 of CALVIY010000012.1, read as the reverse complement.
ATCTTCAATAGTTAAAGATTCATAAAGGAATGATGTAACTCCAATATCAGTAATTATTTCTTCTTGCCAAGCACATAACTCTTTTATCGCTTCATGACCTTTCATAAGTCCTTCTAGCATAACCTCTTCGTCTACTTGTTTAGCCCCTGCTTCTACCATATTAATAGCATCCTTTGTTCCTGCAACCGTAAGGTCTAAAACACTTTTTTCTAACTCTTCTACAGTTGGATTAATAATATACTCTCCATCAACATACCCAACTTTAACCCCAGCGATAGGTCCTAAGAAAGGCGCACCACTGATTAATGTTGCAAGAGAAGATCCTAACATTGCAGTTAACTCAGGAGAACAATCTTGATCAACAGATAAAACTGTATTAATAACTTGAACTTCATTTTTAAAATCTTCTTTAAATAAAGGTCTCATAGGTCTATCAATCATTCTAGCAGCAAGTGTAGCAGCTTCAGTAGGTCTTCCTTCTCTTTTTATAAACCCTCCAGGAATCTTTCCTACAGAATAAAGTTTCTCTTGATAATTTACAGTTAAAGGAAAGAAATCACTTAAAAGATTAGTATTCTTATTAATAACTGTTGCCGTTAATATAACAGTATCATTATATCTAACTAAAACAGAACCACTGGCCTGTTTAGCAAGCTCACCATGTTCTACAATTATTTTCTTTCCATAAAAATCATATTCATATACTTTTTTAGTCATATCTACTTCCTCCAAAATCTATTATATAATACCAAAAAAAGAAAGAAAATTCTACTCTTTCTAAATTATTTTTTAATTTCTCCGATTTTTACTTATTAATTCTAAAGAAACAGTTAATTGTTTAATTCTTTCTACAATTCTTTTCGCTTTAATCTTTTCAACCCCACTGTTTGTAATACTTAAAACACTCTCTAATTCATCTATCTTTAAATTAGAAGTAAAAAACGTTGGTAATTCTTCTTCCATTCGATATTGAAGTATAGGTCCTAAAACCTCATCTCTACTCCAAGAAGTAGTATTTTCAGCTCCTATATCATCTAATAATAATAAAGGTACTCTTTTAATAAAATCAAACTTCTCTTCATAATCACTACCAAAAGAAGACTTTAAACTTCTCAATAACTCAGGATAATATACTAAAGCAGAACTTACCCCCTTCTTAGCAAGTTCATTAAATAATGCTGCTATTAAATAAGTCTTACCACTTCCAAAAGAACCGCTTAAATATAATCCCTTACCTTTTTTATCTTTTAAATAACTATCCATAAATTCTTTAAAATATTTAAAGATAGGTAATCTTTTCTTATCATCTCTATAAGCATAAGAAAAAGAAGCTTCACTTATTTCTTTAGGAAGTTCAAAACAAGTAATATTCTTTTTATAAGCATAAGTATCTTCTTCCCTAATAAGCTTAGAACAAGGTGCATAACTAAAGTTTAAATTATTTCCATCTTTAATCGCTTTAAAAACATGGCCTCTTAAAGTATTAGGACAATTCTTTAACCCCTTACACTTCCTACAATTATTTAACTCCATAACAGCATCTTCTATACTAGAAGTATATTTAATTAAAACATCCATACTAACATCAAGCTTACTTACATAATCACTAAAGTCTTTATCATTTAAAGCTTCCCCATAATAACTCTTTAACTTAACAACATCTTCTTTTTTTATTAATGTACTAATCTTCTTCATATAACCACTTCCTAACTATATATTTTAGCATTACCCATTTCTTTAGAATTTTCAAAATCATATACAGCATTTGCAATAGTATAAAAATATGCCCCTAATATTGATGCCATCTCTTCTTCTCCATAATCATTTAATCTTTCTACTATTTTAGAAGAAGAAGTTAAAATTGAACTAAAATGCTCATTTTCTTTTGCCTTCTCATTTATCTTAGAAGTATCTAAATCATCATTAAGATATTCTGCGATAATATATCCTGTACAATAGTTAAAACTAAAATTTAAACTCTCATAATAATCCATACTTACAAGTTCATCATGAGTTAAATTTTTAGCATAATAATCTAAAAGAAGAATATAACGTTCTACTACTTTATCATAATTAAAAACCAATTCATCATTAAAACCCATAACTCTTCTTGAAAAATTATCTATTACTTTATTATAATCCATAAATACCACCTGCTAAATACATTCTATCATTATTTTTAGTCTTTTAACAACTTTTTTATTATTTCATAAACTATTATAGGTGATAAGCATGAAATTTAAAGGAAACAAACATAGTCCTTTCTGTAGATGCAATTATTGCAAACAAAAAAGAAGAAACAGTATCTTCTATTTAGGTAGTCTTCTAGCACTCTTAGTTATAATCTTTTATCAAGCGATATTACTTTTATTTTTAGTAACAAGAATTCATGCTTTACTATTATTAATAGAATTAATTCTTTTCTTAGTGCTTCTTATCTTTCTCATTTTTTGATATAAATTCACTAGTAAATTTTAATCTATCAAAAAACTCACTTAATTCTATACATTTATTTAAACTAGAAGGATATATATTAATCTTTTCTGGTATAGTTAAATTTATTAATAAATATAGATATTCTTCTTCTTTATAATGATACCTATGTTGATATAGTTTAAAATTACTTATCATATCAGTATCTTTATAATTCCTTTTAAAAAAGTATATAAAATCAGTTGGTACTCTTGCAATATGAGCATTCTCTAAACTAATAAAATAATCATTACTAGAAGTAATAAAATGACTAAGTTCACATTTACCATGAGCATATACATATCTTTCTCTAGTTTTCTCTTTCATTATTTTATACCATTTTTCTAATAAATGTTTAGAATAATTTAAAGCACTATATATAATTGAGACATTTCTTATAAAAAGATATTCAGAAGGTGATGGATATACTTTATTTTCAATCATATCTTGTAAAGTAAAATAATACTCTTCTAAATAGTTTATTTTCATATTAAAGTTATCATATTCTTCTTTTAATTTATCTTTATCTATTTCTCTATAAATAGTAGTTTTATTCTCTAAATCTGCTAAAGCAAAGATTAAATGTTTTGCAACTTCATCATTATCTAATCTTTTTTTATCTAAATAATCAAAATATAAATTTCTATCTGTTATTTTAAAAGGCTTTAAATAGTTATTAATATTATGATCATCTAAGTATTTATATATTTTATCTATATCATATTTTTTCTTATTTTTAATTAATATTTTATGATCCGCATCATCTATTACTTTAACATTTTTTAAATAAGTAAATTTATTTATCATTAGATTCTATAGCAGTAGGAATTATTAACTTAGAACCTACTTTTAAATTATCTAAATCATTATATTCTGCTAAAGCTTCTCTATTAGTTTTATATTTAGTTATTACTTCTTCTAAATTATCATCTTCTCTTAAAATATAAACTGAATATGTTGCATATGTCTCATCTGTATTAGCAAAAGCAGAAAAGATAGAATCCATAACTTTTTTATTATTAGTATCTTCTTTAATAGTCTCTGCTTCCTCTTTTAAAGTAGGTAATTCTTCTTTAACTTCTTCATTCATAACTGTAGATACTTCTTCTTTAACATCATCATTCATAACTGTAGATATCTCTTCTTTAATATCATCACTCATAACATTTGTAGTTACTTCTTCAGTAGTATCATCTAAATCATTAGTAGTTAACACTTCTATTTCCTCTTCTTCACTATCTGAATTTCTAACTTCTTCTTTTAAATCCATGTTATCATCTTCTTCTATTTCTATTTTCTCTAATCCTTCTATTAAGAGTTCTACTTTAATCGCTAAAGCTTCTTCATTAACAATTTCATAAGTAAAGTTATTAACATCTACTTTTCTTTTATCTTCTAATAATGAAGTTGTAAGCATAATTTCAACTGGTACTTTATAATTAAATTTTTCTTCTAAAGTAGATGCTTCTGTCATTTTATAAGTACCACTAATTATTAAATTACCCTCTATTTCACTATCATTAATGAACGCTAAATCAGGTTCTAAGGAAATACTAGTAATATCTCCCAACATAGTTTTAAAAGCTATTTCTTTTTCTAAAGTTATTATCTGTTTCATATTATCTCCTTTCCTTAGTTAAAATATATGATAATAAAAAAGGATTATTACTTTATTTTACTTCTAAAAGTAATAATCCCATCTTCTCTTTTTTTAAATAATTTTAAAGTTTTATTAATAGTATCTACATCACTATATTTTTCTTTACTTAATAGTTTTAATATTGATAATAAATAATTATCTGCTTTTCTATTTTCAAGATAATAATCTGCAAATTCTCTTTTTAAATAGTTAATAGAATATATGATATAAGGGCTATCTATAAGTTCACTATAATCTTCTTCATTTATTAATAAATCATCAAGTTCTAATAAATCTAAATAACCTACATAGTCAAAGATAAAGCCTCTTTTAAAATATTCTTTTATTAAATATTTATCTACTTCTTGTTCTTTTATTAAAATATCAGTACTTTTAATATTAAGTAATTTTTTTAAAGTAGATTTATCATTATATATAGTAATTATTTTAATAACAGAATCTAAGAACACATCATCTAAAAAGAAAAACTCTTTTTCTAAATCTAATAGATAATTAACACCATTTATTAAAGTATTATAATCAAAAGATTTTAAACTTTCAAAATAATCTAAGTATGCTAGAGAAGATTTAACATTAAGAGCCTCTATTTTTTCATCTAACACATTACTTCCTCTTTACAAAATAAATTTTCATATAGTTCATTATAATTAGATACATAAATAAACTCTAGTTTTTCTCTTATTTCAAGAGGTATATCTTTAACATCATCTTTATTTTTTAAAGGTAAATAAATAGTCTTAATTCCTTCTCTATATGCTCCTAATACTTTTTCTTTCACTCCACCTATTTCTAAAATATCTCCTTGTAAAGTAATCTCACCTGTCATTGCAATACGTGTAGATATCTTAGTATTAGTAAAAGCGCTAAGTAAAGCCGTAGTAAGGGCAATCCCTGCACTTGGACCTTCTTTAGGAATAGCACCCTCTGGTACATGAATATGAATATCACAATTAAAGATATCTTTAGAAAGATTAAACTTTTTAGCATTAGATTTTATATAACTTAAAGCTATTTTAGCAGACTCTTGCATTACTTCCCCTAAAGAACCAGTTAAAAGTAAATTAGAGTTTCCTTTATAATAAGTTACTTCTATAGGTAAAGTATCACCTCCATAAGGAGTATAAGCAAGGCCATTAACAACACCCTTTAGTTTTGTTTCTTTATTTTCTCTATTAGTATAAACTTTTCTATCTAAATACTCTTCTAAATCATTACTAGTAATAGAATAAAAGACAGCATCACTTTCTGTTAAAACTCTTTTTACTATCTTTCTAAGTATTTTAGAAATTAATCTTTCTAAATTTCTAACTCCTGCTTCTTTAGTATAGTAATTAATAATATCAAGTATCGCTTCATCAGTAAAATTAACTTGTAATGATGTTAATCCATGTTCATCTAAAGCTCTTGGTATTAAATAATTTTTAGCAATAGATAGTTTTTCATACTCTGTATATGAATCTAAATAGATAATTTCCAATCTATCTTTTAATTCAGGAGGTATCTGGTCTTCATAATTAGCAGTAGCAATAAACAAGACATTAGATAAGTCATACTCTTCTTCTAAATAATGATCATAAAAAGTACTATTTTGTTCTTTATCTAAAACTTCTAAAAGACTACTAGCAGGATCTCCCCTAAAGTTCTTAGTCATCTTATCAATCTCATCTATAATAAAGACAGGATTAGAACTACCACACTTTCTAATACCACTAATTATTCTACCAGGTAAAGCCCCTACATAAGTTCTTCTATGTCCTACAATTTCCGCTTCATCATTAACTCCTCCAACAGAAACACTAACAAGACGGCGATTTAAGGCTTTAGCAATTGTTTTAGCAAGAGAAGTCTTACCAACCCCAGGAGGTCCTATTAAACAAAGAATAGGACTCTTTTCTTTAGGAGAATTCTGTTTAACAGCAATATATTCAACAATTCTTGACTTTACTTTACTAAGACCATAATGACTATTATTTAAAGTAGTTTCTATTTCTTTAATATCTGTTATATCACGAGTTTTATAATCCCAAGGTAAACTTAACATTAATTCAAGATATTCTCTTAATATTGATGATTCTGGAGTACTTTCATTAATAGATTTATAATGAGCAATTTCTTCTTTAATTTTACTTCTTACTTTATTAGAACATTTAAGTTTTTTTAATTTCTTATTAAAGTTTTCAATAATAATACTTTTACTACTAACAGTACCAAGTTCATTAGATATTATTTTCATTTTCTCAGATAAATAATATCTTCTTTGATCTTCATCTATTTTCTTATGAACTTTAACTTCTATTTCTTTTTCAAGTTTCGCTAAATTAATTTCTTCTTTTAATTGACTAACTAAAGAAATCGCTCTTTTAATAGGATCTAATTCATATAAATAACTCTTTTTAACTTCTGGTGATAAATTTAAGAATGAAACAATAAAATCTGTTAGTTTATCTAAACTATTAATAGAAGAAATCTCTCCTAACATAGCATTACTAACTGTAGATATTTCTCTAACATATTTCTCATAATTACGATATAACATATTTAAATATTTATCTTCTTCTAAAGGATTGTCTTTATTAATATTTATTTCTTTATAATTAGCATAATAAATACCATTTTCTTCTTCGTAAGAAGATATCTCTATTCTTTTTAAACCAATAAAGATATAACGCATCTTTGAGTTTGGAATATTTAGTTTTAAAGTTAGGGTTGCTAAAAGACCTATTTTTGGAAATTCTGTAACATCATCTGTACTTATATTATCAATAGAATGGATTATAACTAATTCTTTACTATCAGTCTTATCTACTGTATCAATTATATTTTGTTCAAGATAGTCTACACTCTCACCCCTATATTCCATTCCAGGAAAAAGTATAGCCGTATTAACAATTAAAATAGGTAACTTTGCCATTTATATTCCTCCCCAAAGAACTAATATTTATTATAACGAATTTTTGAAATTTGACAATAGAAAAGAACAAGTTTTCTTGTCCTTTTTTCAACTTATTGATTGTACTAAGATATAACATCTACTACTGTACATGTACCATCAGATCCACCAGAATTATATAGTGTTAACTTACTACTCTTTTTAGGTGTTTGGAAGCCTGTTTGATCAGCCGCATCGTTTTGAACAACATCTTCTCTTTCGATATCATTCTCTTGCATTAATGCAAAACCATTGCCTTGTTGATCTGCCATTTGAATATAATATTCATAAGCATCATCTGCACCTGTTGCAGAAGTTTGTGTTACATTACGTATTACAATATAACTATTTTTTTTATCAAATGGTTGATCAAATGAACTATCTGTACTACCACTTTCTAAGGCAACTGTAGATGTTTGAACAACTAAACATTGACCACGACCAGGAGTAGCATTATATTCACCATTTATAAAGCTAAGTCTCGCCGCATTTGCATATTGTTGTGCTGTTGTAATAAATGTATCTTTTCTAGCATTTCTAATATAACCAGACATTGCTGTAATAGCAAGTGTCATTAAAATTGCTAAAATTATAATAACAGCAAGTAATTCGATTAAAGTAAAACCTTTCTTATTATTTTTCTTTTGCATATCTTAAACCTCCATATCTTACTATTTAATAATAGCAAATATTGTTGTAACTGTCAATTTAAATTGCTTTTAAAAAGTTAAAAGATGTAAAGAAAAAAAGAACAAGTCTCTTCCTGTTCTTAATTAAGATATAATATCTACAACAGTACATGTACCATCTTGGCCACCTGAAGTATATAATTTCAAAGTGCCATTTTTTGTTGGTGTTTGGAATTCTGTTTCATCATCTGCATCATTTTGAACTACATCTTCTCTTTCGATATCATTTTCTTGTTTTAGTCCAAAACCATTGCCTTGTTGATCTGCCATTTGAATATAATATTCATAAGCATCATCTGCACCTGTTGCAGAAGTTTGTGTTACATTACGTATTACAATATAACTATTTTTTTTATCAAATGGTTGATCAAATGAACTATCTGTACTACCACTTTCTAAGGCAACTGTAGATGTTTGAACAACTAAACATTGACCACGACCAGGAGTAGCATTATATTCACCATTTATAAAGCTAAGTCTCGCCGCATTTGCATATTGTTGTGCTGTTGTAATAAATGTATCTTTTCTAGCATTTCTAATATAACCAGACATTGCTGTAATAGCAAGTGTCATTAAAATTGCTAAAATTATAATAACAGCAAGTAATTCGATTAAAGTAAAACCTTTCTTATTATTTTTCTTTTGCATATCTTAAACCTCCATATCTTACTATTTAATAATAGCAAATATTGTTGTAACTGTCAATTTAAATTGCTTTTAAAAAGTTAAAAGATGTAAAGAAAAAAAGAACAAGTCTCTTCCTGTTCTTAATTAAGATATAATATCTACAACAGTACATGTACCATCTTGGCCACCTGAAGTATATAATTTCAAAGTGCCATTTTTTGTTGGTGTTTGGAATTCTGTTTCATCATCTGCATCATTTTGAACTACATCTTCTCTTTCGATATCATTTTCTTGTTTTAGTCCAAAACCATTGCCTTGTTGATCTGCCATTTGAATATAATATTCATAAGCATCATCTGCACCTGTTGCAGAAGTTTGTGTTACATTACGTATTACAATATAACTATTTTTTTTATCAAATGGTTGATCAAATGAACTATCTGTACTACCACTTTCTAAGGCAACTGTAGATGTTTGAACAACTAAACATTGACCACGACCAGGAGTAGCATTATATTCACCATTTATAAAGCTAAGTCTCGCCGCATTTGCATATTGTTGTGCTGTTGTAATAAATGTATCTTTTCTAGCATTTCTAATATAACCAGACATTGCTGTAATAGCAAGTGTCATTAAAATTGCTAAAATTATAATAACAGCAAGTAATTCAATTAAGGTAAAACCTTTCTTATTAACCTTTTTTTGCATTTTCTAAACCTCCACATCCTACTCTTTCATAATATCAAATATTATCCTAACTGTCAATAATCTTCTTAACAGTAAAGCCACTTAATTTTGAACCAACAGAAGGAGTTGTAACCCTAAGTTCACTTCCACTTAAGACTTCATTTCTAGCAGATGATTTATTTAAATTTTCTCTAGAAGTAAGTGGAAGCCCTCTTTTTGTGCCATCATAATTCTCAACAATAGTAGCATAATACTTATAAGTACTACCACTTCTTGCCATAACTACATATGAATTTGCAAGATTATAACTACCACCTTCAGGTCCTTCATTAAAATCACTTAAATCAAGACTACTAAGTTTAAGTACAATACAATTACCAGAAGTAGGCAGTTCTATACTAGTATCACTTCTAACCTTATATTCAGCCAAAGTAATCATTCTTTTAGCATCCTCTACATAAGTATCTCTTTTATTTTTATCGATTGTACTCATAACATTAGGTACAGCCACTAACATTAAAAGAGAAAGTATTAGTATCGTCGCCAAAAGTTCAATTAATGTAAATCCTTTTCTTCCCACACAATCACAACCTTACTTTACCTTCATATATATATTATAGCATCTTTTATATTAAGTCAAAATGTTTTTTAAATTTTCTTTTTCTAAAAAAGTAATATCTGTCAAATTAGATCCAAATATAGAATCATATCTAAAGATAGCAAAACCTTTATAATTAGATAAATCTCTACTTAACATAACTTCTCTTGCAATAATATTATTATACTCTACCCATTCATTAATACCTTCTTTAGCATAACTATCTACATTACCTGTTTTATAAAAAGCTAAGGCAGGTATTAACTCTATATCATTAGTTATCAAACTATTCCAAGATTTAACTGTATCTTCAAATGGCTTAGTACTATTTAAAAATCCATAATACACTTGAGGCATTATATAATCAAGATATCCTTTTTCACTACAAAACTTTCTTGTATCTACATAATTACTATTATAGTTATTATCTATATTTCCATCAGGAGATATACCAAACTGTATAGACTCATCATATGATTTAACTAAATCATAAGTTTTCTTTATTAAAGAAGTTATAGTATTTAATCTAAACTCACTTAAAGCCATTTCTTCCTTAAATTCATTGTATTGATATTCATCTATACTAAGTGATTTAGGATAAAAATAGTCATCAAAATGAATACCATCAACATCATAATTTTTAATTATTTCTTCAATTCCCTCAAGTATTAAAGACTCTACTTCACTACTAGCAGGGTTATAATAAATACCTGTATCTAATGTTTCTATATCATACTCATTCATATCATAGTAAGGATTATCTTTACTAATAAGAGAAAGCTCTTTAGTATTACTAACTCTATAAGGATTAATCCAAGCATGTAATTCTAAGTCCTTTTGATGTGCTTTTTTAATAAAATATTTTAATATATCAAAAGGAAATTTATCTCCTTCTTTATTTACAACACTACGACTACTAGGAAAAATATCTGATGGATATATCGCATCACTAAAACTTCTAACTTGTAAAATAAGCATATTAAAACCAAATTCATAAGATTTATCAATCATCTCATCAATCGTATTTTTCATCTCTTTCTCACTTTTACCACGCAAATTATTACCAAGTTCAATATAAGAAATAAAAATAGCACGCTTCTCTTCTATTTTATTCTTATCTTCTTTTAACTTAGGACTTGGTATTAAAAGATAAACTATTAATAATATAAAAATGATAAGTAGTAAATAATATTCTTTTCTCATACTCTTATCATATTATTATAATTATAAATAATTTGTCTAATTAAGAAATACAATCACTATTTTTTATAATAAATAATTGATTATCTTTATAAAAGGCATAAAAGACATCATCTAGTTTAACTTTCTTCATCTCAAGCAACTCATTAAGCCATTTTTCTTTTCTTCTTAATTTTTTTAAAGTCATTTCTTGAATTTTACCATCGAGAATCAAAGGCAAAGGATATGGTCCACTATTATTAGCATTCTTAGTAAAAACTGATAACTTCCCACTAGTTTCAAGAATAGCATATTCAACTTCTTCTATACTTTTAACTTCTTTAGCACGTAACTGTGTAAGTAAGTCTTCTAAATTATAACGTTGTTTTATCATTTCTTTAAAATTAACTTTGCCATTATCTATTATAACAGAAGCATTTCCATCTAACATACTTCTAAGTTTATCACTTTTTAAAGAAATTTTAGCAAGTAATATTTGTAAAATTACTAAAACTACTATAGGTAAAAGCATTAAAAAGATATTAGTATTATACTTTTCAATACTAATAGCGGCAAGTTCAGCGATTAATATTGAAACTATTAAATCTATTATACCAAGTTCCCCTACTTCTCTTTTTCCCATAAAGCGGTAAAATATAACAATTGCAAAATAAAAGAAAAGAGTTTTTAAAAGTATTAGTAAATAATCCATATAATCACGGCCTTTCTACTAATAACTTTGCCAAAACTCTTCTATTTTATACCTTTATTCTTTAAAAGTTCCATAATTTCTTTATGTATTTCTTCTATACTTTTTTCTTTATTATCATCTATACAATCAATAATATCCCAATTATAAAGTCCTGCAAGTTCTAAATAAGCTTCTAATACTTTTTCTTGTTTAGTATTATCTTTTAAAATATCAAAAGATAGTTGATTACTATATTTATATGGCATATTAAGAAGAATTGTATAATCAGGCTTAGGTAATTTTAAAAGCCAATATTCTAATTTATCTATCCACTGATACATATAAAATCTCTCTTCAGAATCTTTATATTTACTACCTTGATTAGCCATATTAGAACTAGTATAACGGTTAATTACAACTATATAGTCTAAATCAAGATATTCATTTATTTTTTTAATATTATATTTACGATCTGCCGCTGTATATAAACATACAAGTTCAGGATCTAGTGTATCTATTCCTTCATTAAAGTAATTATCATTATTCAAAAGACAATCTTTAAAGATTCTACCAGTAGGAGTATCATACATAGGAAAAGAAAACTCTACTGATTTTATCCCCATTTCATTTAATGAATCAACTAATAATTTACTTTGTGTTTCTTTACCACTACCTTCTATACCTTCAATAACAATAATCTTACCCATGATAGATTCCTCCTACATATTTATATTGTTATGCTCATCAAATGGTACTAACAAACATTTACGACTAGCAAGATAGTCACACATATGAACAAAATTCTGATATTTACTATGAGGTTTCTCTAACACTTCATTACCATTATAATCAACTGTATAATCCCCCATATGAGTCTTAATAGCATCACTTATAAAAGTTGCATCTTCTAAAGTTAATCCTACTTTACTAGCATTATCAAGAACAACTTTACTAGCAATTAAAGGATGATCAAAACGAGTATATCTCTCTTCAACAAGTCCTTTTTTAAAACCATCATGTAATAGAAGTGCCATAAGCATTAAATCTTGTTCATGATTAGTATACTTCTTACCAATAGATAAATCACTTAATAGTTCATAACCTATTCTAACAGCAGCCTTAGTATGACGTAATAGTCCCCCATCACCCAAAGCATATTTAGGATGATATTTGCCAGTAGAAGATGCTGCTTCTTTAAAGAAATAATCTGGTAATAATTCTATTAGTTCACCTAAACTCTTTCTTAAAGATTCATCTTTTATATAATTTATCTCATCATAAAATATCTCTTTTTTATTCATAACATACCTCACTTATTTCTATTATATCATTATAAACATTTGTTTGTAAAGTCTCTAGAAATTTTAATGTAACTTCATCTAATACATAAAAATATTCTTCACTTACTCTTAAACAACAAGAATCATCTAATAATATCTTATCTTTAACTAATCTCTTATAATTAAATAACTCTTCTATATTTATATTATACTTATTCTTAAAACTTTTTTTATTAATTCCCAAATTAGTTCTAAATCCTAACATAATTTCATAAAAGATTTTATCTTTAATACTAAGTATCTCTTCATCTATAACAGTTTTACCTTTAATATAATTAGTAATACTTCTAGTATTAGTATATCTAATATTATCAATAAAACCACTTGCACCTACTCCAAAGCCATAATAGTTAAGATTTAACCAGTATTTTAAATTATGTTGTGACTGATTATTAGCTTTAGCAAAATTAGATATTTCATAATGTATATAAGAATTATCTTTTAAAGTAGAAGAAATAAGGTCATACATCGCTCTATCTAAAGTTTTATCTATATTCTTAATACCATTTATTTTTAATTTAGTATTATCTTCTATAATTAGAGAATAAGTAGAAATATGAGGAACATCTAGTGATAATAAAAACTCTAAATCTTTCTTTAAATCATCTAAAGTTTCTCCAATAATAGCATATATTAAATCTACATTTATATTAGTAATATCATTATTTTTTAGATTATTTATACAATTAATAACATTATCTTTACTAGTTTTTCTTTCAAGAGTCTCTTGTAATTTATCATTAATAGTCTCTACTCCAAGACTAACTCTATTAACACCATATTTCTTTAATAATTTAATCTTATCTAATGTTAAACTATCGGGATTAGATTCAAATGTAATTTCACAATCTTTACTTAGAGTAAATATTTTTAATATATTAAATAATCTCTCTAATTCGTCTAAACTTAAACTACTAGGAGTACCTCCCCCTATATATAGAGAAGTAATAATTTCTCCTTTATAATTAGCTTTTATCTCTTTATCTAAAGCTTCTAAATATTTATTAACATACTCTCTATTATAAAACACCTTACAGAAATCACAGTAAGCACAAATATAATTACAAAAAGGAATATGTATATATACTGCATCTATTCTTTTAGACATAAAACTTCACCTGAAAATAGAATAATAGAAAATGAGAAAAGAAGCAAGTGAATTTGCTTCTTTTCAAGTTTCAAAACGAATAAATTAATGTATACTATATCAATTCTTCATTATTAGTTAACTTTACACTTACAAGTTTAGAAACACCAGACTCTTGCATCGTAATACCATATAAAGTATCTGCATACTCCATAGTCTTTTTCTTATGAGTAATTATTAAAAACTGTGTTTTATGCTTATAATTAGCTAGATATTTACCAAACTCCATAACATTCGCTTCATCTAAAGCTGCCTCTACTTCATCAAAAACACAGAATGGTACTGTTCTAACATTAATAATTGCAAACAATAAACTAATTGCCGTTAATGTCTTTTCTCCTCCTGATAATAAACTAATAGTAGTTAACTTCTTACCTGGAGGACATGCAACTATTTCTATTCCTGTAGTTAAAATATCATCACTAGTTAATTTTAAATCAGCTTCTCCACCATGGAACAATGCTCTAAATACTTCTTTAAATTCTTTTCTTATAAGCTCAAAAGTCTTTAAGAACTCCTCTTTCATAACTTCATCCATCTCATTCATTATCTCAAGAAGTGTTGCAATTGCTTTAGATAAATCCTCTTTTTGATGTAATAAAAACATATATCTAGTATTAACTCTTTCATATTCATCTATTGCTGCTAAATTAACCATACCAAGACTTTTAATTCTAGCTTTATAGTTACTTACTTTACTTCTAGCAGTTTTTTCTTCTACTTCAAGTTCATAATCTTTTCTAGCCTTTTCATAAGTAATAGAATATTCACTACTTAAATTATTAAGTAAGTTATCTAACTTCACATCTATTTCTTTAAGTTTAAGATCTAAACTATTTCTTTTCTCTTCAGTCTTTCTAATTAAATTATTCTTATATTTACTTTTCTCTTCATCTTCCTCTATCTCGTCTTTTAATAGTTTAATATCTTTCTTAAGAGTAGTTAGTTTAAGTTCTAATTTTTCTTTAAAACTCTCTAAATTATAGAATCTATTTACTAATTCTTCTTCTTTTGTATCTAAAGTATTATCATTACTAGACAAATTATCTATATTATCATTAATACTACTAAGCATATCTTTATTATTTATTAGAGCATGATTTTTATTAGTAATATCATCTATTAATAGTTTTAAATCTTTTTCTTTTAGATATATCTTATCTTCTAATTTTCTTATATCTTCTTTAGTATCATTAATATCTATAGCAATTTTTTTATTAGCTTCTTCTAAACTAGTAATTATATTAATATAGTTAGTTATCTCTTGATTAATCATAACAGCACTTCTACCTTTATAGTTAGTACCTCCTGTTAATGAACCTCCTACATTAATAACATCACCTGCTAAAGTAATAACTTTATAACGTCTATCTATCTTCTTACTTATTCTTATGGCAATATCTAAATCTTCTGCTACAAGTACAAGTCCTAATTGATTATAGATAATATTTTTATATTCATTATCTGTAGTAACTAAATCTGCTAGGACACCAATATATCCATCTATAGTCTCTAAAAGTCTTTTAGTCGCATCATCAATATATCTTTTCTTAATAACATTAATAGGAAAGAAAGTCGCTCTTCCTAAATTATTATTCTTTAAATATCTAATTGCTTCTTTAGCACTATCTTCATCTTTAACTATAACAAAATTTTTGCTACTAGAAATAGCAACATCTAAACATCTTACATACTCATCTTTTGTCTTAATAACATTACCTATAATATCATATATACCTTGTAAATTATCATTTTCTAATATTTTCTTAATAGCATTAGGTAAGTTATTACCTCTTTCAGCTTCTAATCTTAATAACTCTACTTTATGTTTATTAGTTAAGATATCTCTATCTTGTCTACTCTCCGTCTGTTCATAATTTTTTAAAGTTAATTTAAGACCTTTAAGATTATTCTTACTAGAATTAATATCTTCATTCATATTAGAAATATCTTGATTTATAATGTTTATCTCACTTTCTAAGACACTAATATCTTTACTAATCTTACCTTTCTCATCTATTAAGGCTCTTAACTCTTCTTCTACTTTAGTAGTACTTTTGTTCTTTCTTTGTTCTTTTAAGATATTAAGTTGTAAATTTAATTTACCTATTTCTTCTGTTTTATTAAGTAACTCTTTCTGAGTAAATTCTAAATCTTTCTCTAAGTTAAATAAATCAGTCTTTTTCTTCAGGAAAACACCACTATCTTTATTAACAGTACTCTCTAAATCTAATATCTCTTTATCTAAAGTTTCTTTTTCTTTCTTTAATATCTCTTCATTTGTAGATAGATTATAAATATCATAAGCAATTAAAGCTATTTCAAGTTTTTCTAATTCTTCTTTAAGTGTTTTATATTCTCTTGCTTTCTCACTTTGTTCTTTTAAAGGCTCTACTTGTACTTCTAACTCTTTAATAATATCTTCTACTCTGTCAAGTGCATCATTTGTCTTATCTAGTTTTCTTAAAGCTTCTTCTTTACGTTTTTTATATTTCAAAATACCTGCTGCTTCTTCAAAAACAACTCTTCTATCATCAGTACTTTCACTAATTATTTTAGATACTTCTCCTTGAGAGATAATATTAAATGATTCTTTTCCAACACCACTGTCTAAGAAGAGATTAACTATATCTTTAAGTCTTGCTTTATTATTATTAATAAAGTATTCATTCTCTCCACTTCTATAAACTCTTCTTTTAATACTAACTTCACTGTAGTCTACTTTTAGATAGTGATCACTATTATCAAAGATAAGTTCTACACTAGCAACATTTTTAGATTTACGAGACTCACTTCCTGCGAATATTACATCGCTCATACCTCCGTCCCCTCGTAAGTTTTTAACTGATTGTTCTCCTAATACCCAACGAATAGCATCGACAATATTACTCTTACCACTTCCATTAGGTCCAACAATACAAGTAACTTCATCATCTAGTTTTATTTCCATTTTATCAGCGAAAGATTTAAAACCATTAGTTACAATTTCTTTCAAGTACATTTAAAACACCTCCGTTGGATTGCCTTATCTTCCTTTATCATTTTATCAAAGAATAAGGTTTTAGACAAGAACTAGAATTTTTCTAATATATACTTTCATATGCTAAAGTTGACACCCCCTAGTTTGACAGTTTTAATATAAAAATCTTTGCAAGCCTAGATAAAATCTAGTTTTTTTATATTTTTATACTTG